>VSOB01000052.1 GCA_009774625.1 Lachnospiraceae bacterium | reverse complement strand
AAACCAAAATCAATCGTCAAAAACTCTAAAAAGAAACAGAAAAAAAGTGGCAGTTGTATATGGACAAAACGGTACAAAAAGTTTAAAATAAACAGTGAAAATAAAAAGATCATAAATTTACAAAGATCGAAAGGAAGGTACGCAATATGGCATTGGTAACAACGAAAGAAATGTTTAAGAAAGCATATGAAGGGCATTATGCAATCGGCGCTTTCAATGTAAACAACATGGAGATCGTACAGGGGATCACAGAGGCGGCAGGAGAGTTAAACTCCCCGATTATCCTTCAGGTTTCTGCAGGCGCAAGAAAATATGCACAGCACGAATATCTGGTACATCTTGTTAAGGCAGCGCTGGAGTTAAATGATATTCCGATTGCACTTCATTTGGATCACGGCGCAGATTTCGAGATTTGTAAGTCCTGTATCGACGGCGGATTCACTTCTGTAATGATCGATGCTTCCAAATATTCTTTTGATGAGAATATTGCCATCACAAAAAAGGTAGTTGAGTATGCACACGACAAGGGTGTTGTCGTAGAAGCAGAGTTGGGTAAGCTGGCAGGTATTGAGGATGATGTCAAGGTAACATCCGACGATGCACAGTATACACAGCCGGATGAAGTAGAAGAGTTTGTAGACCGGACCGGTGTGGATTCCCTGGCAATTGCAATCGGAACAAGCCACGGCGCTTTCAAATTCAAACCGGGTCAGAAACCGCAGCTTCGTTTTGACATTCTGGAAGAGGTTTCCAAGAGGCTTCCCAATTTCCCGATCGTTCTGCATGGAGCATCTTCCGTATCTCAGGAATATGTTAAGATTATTCAGGCAAACGGCGGAAATCTTGCGGATGCAATCGGCATTCCGGAAGAGATGCTTCGTGAAGCGGCACGTTCTGCAGTATGCAAGATCAACATTGACTCCGATTTACGTCTTGCTATGACAGCAGGTATCAGAGAAGTTATGTGGAATGATCCTGCAAAATTCGATCCCAGAGAATATCTCAAAGTAGGCCGTCAGTATGTAAAAGATGTGGTTGCTCATAAGATTACCGAAGTATTGGGCAGCAACGGAAAGGCCTGACAATTAAACCGAATCACATAAAAGAAACGGGCTGTATCCCAGAGGATGCGGCCCGTTTTTATCGCATTGCGTCAGCTCAGTCCAGATCAAAGGCAATATTTTTCTGTACCAGAAATTTATGGAATGTCTCGTCCCACATCCGTTCCGGTGTTTTGTCCGGCAAAAAATCCAGGAAAGAGATGCCGGTGGTACAGGTCATCCTGTCACCGTCATAGCGTATGGTTGCCGCAAATGCCTGTATGTAGTGTTTTGGAATGCCGCCTTCACTTTGGGCAATCAACTGTTCTGCATGTTCCGGTTTCAGATGCAGCACAAATTTCATGGACACCGGTGTTTTTTTTCCCTTGATTAAAGAAAAACAGATCGGACGGATGTCTGACCAGCAGGACAGCTCATAGGGGCGGATGGAAGTATCGTCCCATTCTTCGGAGGTAAAAAAGGCAGGTTCCATCTGCCCGTTTATAGTAAACGTATTGTAGGTGGTGATAACAGCCTCCCGCAGCAGGAAACTGTCGAAACAGTCTGTTGCCAGAAGTTTACTCATAAAATTTTTGCGTTCGGTAATGGTGTATGCAGTCATTGAAAGATCCTTTCTGCCGATGGCGCTTGTATTCTACTATAGAAAGCAGGGGATGTCAAGGATGGGGCAGGAAAGCGTCAGGTTTGTTATGGCATCCCGAAAGAGATGGCTCCCGCCGCAGTACGGCAGGCTATGAAATGAAAAAATAAAGAAAGCCTTTGGTAAATGATTCCCGGAGAAAAGGGGAAATTTGCTTTACAGGAACGACAGGTCATGGTAAGATAATGTAGTAATGAAAACTACATGACGGGCGGCGGAATAAAAGAAAACAGCGCTGCTTAAAATAGAATGTAGTCGGCAGGACATATATCAATGTTCTGTCTGAAATATGCGCTGAAGGGACATAAAATCGGTCTGTCAGGGCAGGCGGAGGCGGAAGATGAGTTATAAGATAGTATTGGACAGTTGCGGGGAGCTTCCGGAGGAGCTTTTGCAGGATGAGAGATTTGAACGGGTTCCTCTGGGACTGGATGTGGGAGACTGGCATATACTGGATGATGAAACATTTGACCAGCAGGAATTTCTGAAAAGAGTGGCCCGGTGTCCGGAATGTCCCAAATCATCCTGTCCTTCACCGGAACGTTATATGGAAGCCTGCCATACAGAAGCAGAGCATGTGTATATTATTACACTTTCTTCGTATCTGAGCGGCAGCTATAACAGTGCGCAGTTGGGGCGCCGGCTGTATGTGGAGCGGTATGGAGAGAAGGATATCTGTATTATAGATTCGCATTCTGCGAGCTGCGGACAGACACAGATCGCGCTGCTGGCTATGGAGCTAGAGGAAGCGGGTGTGGCTTTTGCGGAGATAGAGAGGCGTCTGCTCCGGTATCGGGATGAGATGCTGACCTATTTCGTACTGGACAATCTGGAAACGCTGCGCAAAAACGGGCGGCTGTCTGCAGTAAAGTCTGTGGTGGCCCAAACGCTTAACATCAAGCCGGTGATGTCAGCGATAGAAGGGGTTATCATACAGAAAAGCCAGGCAATCGGAATCAAAAAAGCGCTGGCGAAAATGATCGAATATATGCAGAAAGAGGTAAAGGACCTGGAGCGAAAGCGCATTCTTATTACTCACTGCAACTGTCCGGAGCGGGCACAGTATGTAAAGGAAATGCTGCAGTCCAGGGCAGGCGCCGGAGAGATTTTGATTCTGGAAACGGCAGGTGTGAGCAGTATGTATGCCAATGACGGCGGTGTGATTGTTACGGCATAAGTGAAAGAAGAGCCGATACAGACCGGTATGGGGTTTGACGGTTGCGTGAAAAATAGCAGGATCTTAAAAAGGATCACGGGACGGTTTTGCAACGTTTCTGTGATCCTTTTTTAGATCCGGACAGTGTAAGGCATAAAATGCCATATGCGGTCACATAATCTGGAAGGTGATGGAAGAGTGGGTCAGAAGATAGACACTGAAAAGCTGCAGCAGCAGAATCGCGGGCATCCCGTAGACAAAATACCAGTGTCTGGTTTTGTGACGGAAGATATACATGCCCAGGATGGAACCCACACTTCCGCCGATTATGGCTATGATAAACAGGGTGGCTTCGGGAATCCGGAAGGCACCTTTGCGTGCCTTCCATTTGTCGATTCCCATCAGTGCCAGACCCAGAATATTCAGTATCGCAAAATAAGCGGCAATTGTTAAAATCACATCCATTGGTTTCTTATCCCTTTTTTTCGGCTTCCTGCATCTTCATGGCACGTACTTTGCAGGACAGACCGAAAAGATTGATAAAGCCTTCTGCATCGTGATGGTCATACAGATCTCCCGTTGTAAAGGAAGCGATGCTTTCATTGTACAGAGAATAGGGGGAGGAGGTGCCTGCCTTGATGATGTTGCCTTTGTATAATTTGAATTTTACTTCTCCGGTTACATAGTTCTGTGTGGATTCGATGAATGCCTGAATGGCCTCACGCAGAGGGGTGAACCATTTTCCTTCATAGACAAGCTGCGCCAGTTTATTGCCCATTTCTTCTTTTTCACGATAGGTATCCCGATCCAGTATCAGCTCTTCCAACTGCTGGTGTGCTTCATAGAGGATGGTCCCGCCGGGGGTCTCGTAAACGCCTCTGGATTTCATGCCTACCACACGGTTTTCCACGATATCCACGATACCGATGCCGTGTTTTCCGCCCAGTGTATTGAGGGTGCGGATAATATCGCTTACTTTCATCTGTTTGCCGTTGACAGAGGTGGGGATCCCTTTTTCAAATGTCATGGTGACATATTCTCCCTCGTCAGGGGCTTTTTCAGGTGTGGTGCCCAGTACCAGCAGGTGATCATAGTCAGGTTCGCTGGCCGGATCTTCCAGTTCCAGACCTTCGTGGCTGATGTGCCACAGATTGCGGTCACGGCTGTAGCTGGAATCTGCGGAGAAGGGCAGATGGATGCCGTGTGCCTTACAGTATTCGATTTCGCTTTCACGGGAGTCCAGAGTCCACTTTTCGTTTCTCCATGCAGCGATGATTTTCAGATCGGGTGCCAATGCCTTGATGCCCAGCTCAAAGCGGATCTGATCGTTGCCTTTTCCGGTCGCACCGTGGCAGATGGCTGATGCCCCTTCCTTTCTTGCGATTTCCACCAGGCGTTTTGCGATGACAGGCCTTGCCATAGAGGTACCCAGCAAATATTTGTTTTCATAAACGGCATGTCCCTGTACACAGGGGATGATGTATTCATCACAGAACTCATCCACCACGTCCTCAATATATAATTTTTCGGCGCCGCAGAATTTGGCCCGTTCTTCCAGGCCGTCCAGTTCTTCCCCCTGTCCGCAGTCGATGCAGACGCAGATGACTTCATAGTCAAAGTTTTCTTTTAACCACGGGATGATGGCGGTGGTGTCCAGACCGCCGGAATATGCCAGAACGACTTTTTCTTTCATAATATAAATGCCTCCTCAAATCCTGTATTTTCTGATGTATGAATATGCGGGAGCAGCCGCATATTTTCCATGCACCTAATATACAACATCCAGCTGTAGAATGCAAGGAGAAAAATATGCAAATTTTTATAGAATATTAAGTAATTATTCAATAATTTCCAAAATAATATGAATAATATGCGTTATATATGTATAATTATGCACATTGACAGAGCAGGGTTATTGGTTTATATTATTAAAGTAGATGAATTTGGGAAAGATAAAAAGAAAGGGACTGCTATGATCAAAGCGGGGATTATCGGAGCAACCGGGTATGCAGGAGCGGAATTGGTACGGCTTCTGAGCGCCCATAAAGAAGCGGAAATTGTCTGGTATGGTTCCAGAAGCTACATAGAAAAGAACTATGCGGATATATACAGGAATATGTTTGAGATCGTGGAGGCTTCCTGCCTGGACGATACTATGGAAGAGCTGGCAGAGCGGGCGGATGTGATTTTTACGGCCACACCCCAGGGGTATCTGGCCTCGGTTTTAAATGACAGGATACTGGAAAAGACCAGGATCGTGGACTTAAGCGCGGACTATCGGATTAAGGATGTGTCGGTTTATGAAGCCTGGTATGGCATCACCCATGCTTCGCCCCAGTATATTGGTGAGGCTGTCTATGGCCTGTGTGAGATCAACCGGGAAGATATCCGGACGGCCAGACTGGTGGCCAATCCGGGCTGTTATACCACTTGTTCGATTCTGACGGCCTATCCGTTGGTCCGGGCCGGTCTGATCGATCCGGATACATTGATCGTGGATGCCAAAAGCGGGACCTCCGGGGCGGGCAGAGGCGCCAAAACGGCCAATCTGTTCTGCGAGGTCAATGAAAACATCAAGGCATATGGGGTGACCAGCCACAGACATACGCCGGAGATTGAGGAACAACTGGGGTATGCGGCAGGCAGAAAGATCACCATTACCTTTACCCCTCATCTGGTGCCTATGAACAGGGGGATTCTGGTGACGGCATATGCCGCGCTGAGGAGGAAACCGGACGGCAGTCTGCCTGCAGTTTATGAGATCCGTGACGCTTATCAGGCCTGCTATCAGAAGGAAACCTTTGTCAGAGTGCTTCCGGAGGGAGTATGTCCGGAAACCAGATGGGTGGAAGGCAGCAATTATGTGGATGTGAATTTTGCAGTGGAAGAGCGGAGCGGCCGTATCATCATGATGGGGGCACTGGACAATCTGGTGAAGGGGGCAGCCGGGCAGGCGGTGCAGAATATGAATTTGATGTTTGGACTTGCGGAGACGGAGGGGCTTTCTCTGGTTCCGGTTTTTCCATAATGCCGCAGGGCCGACGCTTATAAGACGGCCTGAGTGTGACAGATAGGATTGGTATATGGCTACAAAAAAGAAAAAAGACGCTTTTATCCTGCAGGCTGGTATCCTTGCGGCCGCAGGGATTCTCTGCAGGATTATCGGTATCCTGTACCGAAGTCCTCTGACCAGTATCATCGGTGATGAGGGAAACGGATATTACAGCGCCGCCTATAATTTTTATACGATTATCCTGTTGGTATCTTCTTACAGCATTCCTTCTGCGATTTCCAAGGTGATTGCCGGAAAACTTGCGCTGAAGGAATATAAAAATGCCTACAGGGTGTTTCAGTGTGCGCTTCTTTATGTGCTGGTGATCGGAGGCATTGCCAGTCTGTTCACTTTTTTCTGTGCAGGATTCCTGGTGAAGGAAAACTCGGCGGCGGTGCTCCGGGTCTTTGCCCCGACCATTTTCCTGTCCGGACTGCTGGGGGTGCTGCGGGGATATTTTCAGGCACACGGGACGATGATGCAGACTTCAGTGTCCCAGATTCTGGAACAGATTTTAAATGCGGCAGTGAGTATAGGCGCCGCCTATGGATTTGTGGCTCTGGCAGAGCGGGAATCCGATACGACGCGGGCCGTTTACGGTGCGGCCGGAAGCGCACTGGGGACGGGGGCCGGTGTGCTGGTCGCGCTGTTGTTTATGTGCGGTGTATATTTGCTCAACCGGGGAATGATCGGACGCAGAATCAAAAAAGATACGGAGCATGAGGAGGATTCTTACGGAAAGATATTTGGTGTGATCATCAGTATGGTGACACCGATCATTCTCAGCACTTTTATATATAATTTCAGTACTTCTCTGAATCAGACGATTTACACCAATATACTGTCGGAGATCAGAGGGATGGCAGAATCGGAGATTGCCACCATGTATGGTATCTTTGCCGGAAAGGCAGTGGTCATTTCCAATGTGCCCATTGCACTGGCTTCGGCAATGTCGGCGGCGGTGATTCCGGCGGTGGCCTCGTCCTTTGCGCTGGGAGATAAAAGGCAGGTGCGGGAAAAGATTTCAGAGGCAGTGCATACTACGATGCTGATTGCCGTGCCTTCGTCTGTGGGGCTGGCGGTACTGGCCAGACCGGTCACAGAGCTTTTGTTTCCTCAGAAGGCTTCTCTGGATCAGGCAGCGCTGCTGCTGGCATCCATCAGCATTACGGTGATTTTTTACAGCTTGTCCACGATTACCAACGGGGTGCTGCAGGCGGTGGGAAAGGTGAATCTGCCGGTGATCAATGCGGCAACCGCGCTGGTAATACAGACCGTTGCGCTGGTGGCTCTTTTGCTGTATACGGATATGGGGTTGTATGCGCTTTCCATTGCGATGGTGGTGTATTCTTTTCTGATGTGTCTTTTCAATCAGATTGCTGCCAGACAGGCGCTGAATTACAGGCAGGAGCTGGTCAGGACCTTTCTGAAGCCTTTCTGTGCGGCTGTCCTGATGGGAATCTGCGCCTGGCTTGTATATGAGGGGATATACCGTCTTTTGCCTGTCAATGTGGCGGCGCTGATACCGGCCATGCTGGTGGCGTTTATCGTATATGCAGCGGTACTGATGGCATTGGGCGGTGTGAATGAGGCCGATCTGCGCCGTCTGCCGAAAGGGCATCTTTTGGTGGCGGCTGGAAGGAAATGCTACCTGCTCCGGGATCCGGAGTATACAAAGGCGGAAAAGGGACAGAAGGGAAAGGGCAAAGCAGGGAAGAAGCCTGGAACCAAAACTGGGGCAGGCCGCTCAGGGAAAGAAAAACAGCCCGCAGAAGGTAAGAGTAAAAAACGAACAGAAGCAAAGAGCGCTGCGGGAGCAGGAACGGCGTCAGGGAAAAAGAAGCCGGCAGGAGACAACAGGCCGGTAAAAAAGAAAAAGCCAACGGGGACTGCCGGAGAAAATAAGACAAGACCCACTGCCGCACCGGAAAAGAAAACCTCTGCCGCAGGGCGGTCAGGCGCCGGGAAAAAAACACAGGATAAAGAAAGCGTCAGAAAAAAGAGGAAACAGCCATGATACGGGAAATGAAAAAAGAGGATTATGATCAGGTATATGCACTTTGGATGAGCATGAAAGGGTTTGCCATGCGCAGTGTGGACGATTCCAGAGAAGGAGTGGCCCGGTTCCTTGCCAGAAATCCAGGCAGCAGTGTGGTGGCGGAGGAGGACGGACAGATCGTGGGGGCGATCCTCTGCGGGCATGACGGCAGAAGAGGATGCCTGTACCATGTCTGTGTGTCTGCCGGATACCGCAGACGTGGAATCGGTACGGCTATGGTAGTGTTTGCAATGGAAGCGCTGAAGCGGGAAAAAATCAGCAAGGTTTCGCTGATTGCCTTTACGGCCAACGACATAGGCAATGCCTTCTGGAAGAAGATCGGATGGACCAGGCGGGAGGATTTGAATTATTATGACTTTGTGCTGAACCGGGAAAATATTGTGGCATTTAATCAGTAAACAGTAAAAAAGGGAGACAGAGGCGGACTCTGTAGCAGGATGGGAGAGGCATATGACAGGAAAAACAGAAAAGATTCCGGGCGGTGTAACGGCGGCAAAGGGATTTATGGCAGCCGGTGTGGCAGCCGGGGTAAAATATCAGAACAGAAAAGATATGGCGATGGTGTACAGCCAGGCGCCGTGTACGGCGGCAGGGGTATTTACCAGCAATGTGGTGAAGGCGGCGCCGGTAATATGGGATAAGGAGATCATCTCCGGCGAACAGACTGTACATGCGGTGGTGGTAAATTCCGGAATCGCCAATGCCTGTACGGGAGAGTTGGGATATGGCTATTGCAGGGAGACAGCGGATGCGGCTGCTGCATCGCTGCACGTTCCTGTGGACAGCGTACTGGTAGCCTCCACCGGGGTGATCGGCATGCAGCTGCCGATGGATAAGATCAGGGCAGGGGTTTGCATGCTGGCAGAAGCCAAATCGGATACACAGCAGGCAGGAGATGACGCGGCCTGTGCGATTATGACTACGGATACCATATCCAAGCAGACGGCAGTGACCGTTCAGATCGGCGGAAAGACTGTGACCATAGGGGGTATGTGCAAAGGCTCCGGAATGATACATCCGAATATGTGTACTATGCTGGGCTTTCTTACCACGGATGTCTGTATGACAAAGGAACTGTTACAGGATGCACTGCGCCGCACTGTACAGGATACTTTCAATATGGTTTCGGTGGACGGGGATACTTCCACCAATGACACATTACTGCTTCTGGCCAACGGACAGGCGGGAAATCCCGTGATATCCGAACCGGGAGAGGACTATGAGCATTTCTGCCAGGCATTGCATGAGATCAATGAAACACTGGCCAAAATGATGGCAGGAGACGGGGAAGGCGCCACTGCTTTGTTTGAAGCAAAGGTGGTGCATGCGGCCAGCAAAGAGGATGCCAGGATGCTTGCCAAATCGGTGATCTGTTCCAGTCTGACCAAGGCGGCTATTTTCGGACATGATGCCAACTGGGGCAGGATTTTATGTGCACTGGGGTATTCCGGCGCACTGTTTGACCCGGAACGGATGGAGCTGTATTTTGAGAGTCGGGCAGGGAAAATGCTGATCTATCGGGACGGGCAGGCTGTCGATTACAGTGAGGAGGAAGCGACAAAGCTGCTGTCCGAGCCGGAAGTGACAGTGATAGCAGATATGAAAATGGGTGAGGAGGCTGCCAGCGCCTGGGGCTGTGATCTGAGCTATGAATATGTGAAAATCAATGCGGATTACCGCTCCTGATTTGGAAAGAGGGGAAAAGAAATGCGTGAAACGGAAATGAAGCAGATTCTGCAGAAGGCGGAAGTCCTGATTGAGGCACTGCCATATATTCAGAAATTTAACCGGAAAATCATCGTGGTGAAATATGGAGGAAGCGCTATGAGCAATGCTCAGCTTCAGCAAAATGTGATAAAAGATGTGACATTGCTGAAACTGGTGGGGTTCAAACCGATTATTGTACATGGCGGCGGAAAGGAGATCAGCCGGTGGGTAGGCAAGGTTGGAAAAGAAGCCCGGTTTGTCAATGGCCTGCGGGTTACCGACGATGAAACAATGGAAATCGCCGAGATGGTGCTCTCCAGAGTGAATAAAAATCTGGTTACGATGGTGCAGGAGCTGGGCGTGAAGGCAGTAGGCGTCAGCGGCAAAGACGGCGGCCTTTTGTCAGTGGAAAAGAAATATGCAGACGGACAGGACATCGGTTTTGTGGGAGAGGTGACACAGGTCAATCCCAAGATATTGTTTGATCTTCTGGAAAAGGATTTTCTGCCCATCGTGGCGCCCATCGGACTGGATGCAGAGTTTGAGACTTACAATATCAATGCGGATGATGCGGCCTGTGCCATTGCCAGGGCGGTACATGCGGAGAAGCTGGCATTTCTGACGGATATTGAGGGCATCTACAAAGACATTGATGATAAAACTTCTTTTCTGTCCAGACTGACCGTATCTCAGGCGGAAGCGCTTTTGCAGGAGGGGTTTATCGGAGGCGGTATGCTGCCTAAGCTGAACAATTGTATTTCCGCCATACGAAATGGGGTGAACCGGGTACATATACTGGATGGCCGGATTGCCCATTGCCTGTTGCTGGAAATCTTTACCAATCATGGTGTGGGAACAGCGATCATTCTGGATGAGGAGGGAGAGACACTATGATGCGGGAAGTTATCACGGAAGCGGAAGCGGCGCTGCTGCATACGTATAACCGGTATCCAATCGTATTTGACAGAGGTGAGGGAGTCCGTCTCTATGACATCGAAGGAAAGCGGTATCTGGATTTTGCATCCGGTATCGGTGTTTTTGCGCTGGGCTATCATTACGGGGATTTTGATGATGCTTTGAAGGCACAGATTGACAAACTGCTGCATACTTCCAATTATTACTATAATGTCCCTGCCGTGGAGGCGGCAAAAAAAATCAAACGGATTTCCGGCATGGACAGAGTGTTTTTTACCAACAGCGGTGCGGAAGCTGTGGAAGGGGCCATTAAGGCGGCCCGAAAATACGCATATTTAAAGGACGGCCGGACAGACCATGAGATCATTGCCATGCAGCATTCTTTTCACGGACGCACGATGGGGGCGCTTTCCGTTACAGGGACGCCCAAATACCGGGAGGCTTTTGCACCGATGATCGGGCATATCCGGTTTGCGAAACTGAATGATATGGAAAGTGTTATGGCACAGATCAGTGACAAAACCTGTGCCATACTCCTGGAAACCATACAGGGCGAAGGCGGCATCCATCCGGCGCAGGAACCCTTTCTCAGAGAATTGCGCCGCCTCTGTGATGAGAGGGATATACTGCTGATTCTGGATGAGATACAGTGTGGGATGGGACGTACCGGTTATTATTATGCATGGCAGCGGTTCGGCATCAGGCCGGATATTATGACAACGGCCAAAGCGCTGGGCGGCGGTGTGCCGGTGGGGGCTTTTCTGATGACGGAAGCGGTCGGGGCGCATTCGCTGGAGGCAGGCGATCATGGCACCACCTATGGCGGCAATCCCTTTGCAGCTGCTGCCGTATCCAGGATGATTGATTTGTTGGAAGAAAATCAGATACTGGAGCATGTGCGGGAAATGGGTGCGTATCTGGAAGAAAAGCTGGATGCGCTGACAGCGCGTTGCGACTTTGTCAGGGAGCGGAGAGGCTGCGGGCTGATGCAGGGACTTCAGTGCCGGGATACAGTGGGTGCGGTGATAGGCAGAGCACTGGAAGCCGGACTGATCCTGATCAATGCAGGGCCGTCCGTGATCCGGCTGCTGCCGCCGCTGATTATTGAGCGGGAACATGTGGATGAAATGATCGGGATCCTGGAAGCATGCCTGAAAGAAGACGTCAGGTAGGGAAACACCTTAAAGGAGATAAGAATGCATTTGACTAAGAAACTGGTTTCACTGTTCTGTGTGGCTGTGCTGCTGGCAGGTGCGGCTTTTGCGGCGAAGATAATACCGAAGGCAGAGGAGGATCAGCAGCAGGAAACGGTGTTTGCATCCGGAGATACTTTGTATTTCTGGTATACGGATGATTCTCTTACGGATTATCTGACCAATGTGTCCGCTTCCTATTATGAGGAAAGCGGTAACCATGTGATACCGATCCTGCAGACAGGGCATGAATATCTGGAGGCCATCAACGATGCTTCGGTCCATCCGGGGGAGGATGTACCCAAAATGCCGGATTTGTATGTAATTGGCAACGACAGTCTGGAAAAAGCATACCTGTCAGGACTGGCCGCGCCGGTGGGAGACGAGGGGCAGGTATGCAATACGGATACCTTTCCCAGAACCGCCCTGGATGCTGTGACCTATAATGAAAAATATGTGGCCTATCCCTTTTACTATGAAACCAGCGCCCTTCTGTACAACAAAACCTATATGGAGAACGGAGAATGGGAGGTTCCGAAAACCATAGACGATATTCTGGCTTTTGCGGACGAGTACGATGCTCCGGAGCAGGTGGAAGCGGTATTTAAATGGGATGTATCCGATATTTTTTATAATTATTATTTTACCGGTAATTATATGGTGGTAGGCGGAGAAGCAGGCGATGATGCACGGCAGATCGATATTGACAATGAAAAGACCAGAGAATGTCTGCAGGTGTATCAGAACCTGAACCAGTTTTTTTCCATTGATACGAAAGAAGTTACCTATGATACGGTGCTGCAGGATTTTATTGACGGCAAGATTGTTATGACGGTGGCAACCACCGGAGCGGTGGCCAGGCTGGAGGAAGCCAAAAAAGAAGGTATATTTTCCTATGAGTATGGGATTACGGTTATGCCGGATCTGACTGCGGACCTGAAGGGCAGGAGCCTTTCCGTGACCAATGGCATTGTGATCAACGGATATTCGGAGCAGGCAGAAATAGCCAATGACTTTGCCGTTTTTCTGACAAAAAATCATGCGGATGAGCTGTATGAAAATACGGGGAAGATCGCTTCCCGCTACGGTGTTTTGTATGAGAACCGGAATGTGGCACAGTTTATGGCAGAATATGAAAGCTCCATTTCCATGCCGAAACTTCTGGGGACCAGCAACTTCTGGGTGCAGCTTGAAATCTGCTTTTCCCGGATCTGGGAAGGGGAAGAGGTGGAAACGCTTTTGTCAGAGCTGGAAACCCAGATCAAACGGCAGCTTGCCTGAAGCCTGTTGATAAATGGGCGGATCGTATAAAAGTCTTTATGTATGAAATGATTCCCGATTGGAAATAAATATAGAAAGATTCGGAAGGCTTTTGTGTTCCGGGTCAGAAACACAGAATATCTGATTTGGAAAAAGGGGATGGTTTCATATGACAGGATGGATCATAGCGCTGATTTCGGGTGCGCTGATGAGTGTACAGGGTGTGTTTAACACACAGGTAACGAAGTCGTCCAGTATCTGGATCGCCAGTGCATTTGTGCAGTTTACTGCGCTGCTCGTCTGTCTGGCCGCCTGGACGTTTACCGACAGGGGTTCTTTGATGAGCGTATTCCAGGTGAAGCCCAAATATATGCTGCTGGGCGGTGCCATTGGCGCTTTTATCACTTATACAGTCATCAAAAGCATGGATATGCTGGGGCCGGCAAGAGCGGTTATGCTGATTGTCATTGCGCAGTTGATCGTCGCCTATCTGATCGAGCTGTTTGGTATGTTCGGTGTGGAAAAGGAGCCGCTGGTGATGAGAAAGGTAATCGGTATGGCGGTGGCCATTGCAGGTGTGATTGTCTTTAAATGGGATTGAGCTGTAATATGGAATTTTGTGTCGGAAAGAATTAAGAAACTGGGCCTTGCATTTGCAGGGCTTTTTTTATACAATAAAAACAGTCAGCGAAAAAGGCTCCCCACAGTTGGAAGATTGAAAAGGGAGTCTGGCCATATGGAAAATAAAATAAAGAAAGTTGTTGTGTTTGTAGGCTTTTTCTGGGTTTTGTCGGCTTTGTGCGGCTGCACCAGAAAGGAAGAGGATATGCTGGACGAGATCGTGTTTCCGGGTGCATCAGAGGAGACGGTTTCGGGATCGGACGCTGCCGGGGTCTGCGGGATGGGCAGTGATGAAGGCGCAGAGACGGCAGGAGACGGCGTACCGGAAACGGATTTTACAGACCGGGAAGGCGGTTCCGGGCCGGAAGAGAAAGGCAGCTCCGGCGTATGCTATGTGTATATCTGCGGTGCGGTACAGGAGCCGGGGGTCTATCGGATGGAGCCGGATGACCGGGTGTTTGCAGTGATCGAAAAGGCAGGCGGCTTTGCGGAAGGCGCTTGCAGGGAGTATGTAAATCAGGCAAAGCCGGTGGCAGACGGACTGCGGATCTGGATTCCTACAGAGGAAGAGGCAGAGCAGGAAGGGCAGCAGGCTGCCGCATCCGGGCAGTCTGGCATGGAAGAGGCCGGACTGGAATACCCGGATGGACAGACCGGGAAGAGTCAGGATGGAGAAAGTGCCGGACTGGTGAATATCAATACGGCGTCGGCGGCAGAGCTTTGCTCTCTGACCGGGATCGGGGAGGCAAAGGCCAGGGCGATCATAGCGTATCGGAGTGCGCATGGAAATTTTGCGGCGAAAGAAGACATCATGAAGGTGGCCGGTATCAAGCAGAACGGCTATGACAAAATAAAAGATCAGATAACAGTGAGGCAGGAGTAAAACAGATGGCAAACAGGGTTTTGGTGGTGGACGACGAAAAGCTGATTGTAAAAGGCATTCGTTTCAGCCTGGAGCAGGACGGTATGGAAGTGGATTGTGCATATGACGGAGAAGAAGCGCTGGAAAAGGCAAAGGCGGATACGTATGATATTATTCTGCTGGATCTGATGCTGCCCAAGCTGACCGGTCTGGAGGTATGTCAGCAGATACGGGAATTTTCCACGGTCCCTATCGTGATGCTGACTGCAAAGGGCGAGGATATGGATAAGATACTGGGCCTGGAATATGGCGCGGATGATTACATTACCAAACCTTTTAACATCCTGGAAGTCAAGGCAAGGATCAAAGCGATCATGCGGCGCACATCCACACAGAAAAAGGCGGAAACTGCTGAAAACCGTTTTCTGGAAGCGGGTGATATGAAGATTGAGCGGGATAACAGAAGGGTGGCCATAGGAGGCAGGGAAATCAATCTGACGGCCAGAGAGTTTGATGTGCTGGAACTGCTTGTTCTGCATCCTAACAAAGTATACAGCAGAGAGAGCCTTTTGAAACTTGTATGGGGAGCGGATTATCCGGGGGATGTGCGTACGGTGGATGTGCATATCCGCCGGCTTCGGGAAAAGATCGAGACAAATCCCAGCGAACCCAAGTTTGTTCATACCAAATGGGGTGTGGGCTATTATTTTAAACAGTAACGGGGCTTTTGGGATGTTTTCAAAATGTAAAAAATATCTTGGAAAAATGAAGATTCTGAGGAGTCTGAGGGCTCGTCTTTTTCTTATTATTTTACTGGCAGGCCTTATCCCCAGTGTGGGGATGCGCTATGCGATTCTGCAGAGCTATGAAGATCGGGCGGTAACGGTAAGGATTGCGGATGTACAGAATCAGTTTAAGATTCTGGCCAACCATCTGATTCTTTATGGCTATCTTATGGATACCTCGTCTGAGGTGGTCAATTCGGAGCTGGACCAGCTTTCCAATCTGTATGACGGCCGGGTGCTGATTATTGATCAGAATTTTAAAGTGATCAAAGATACTTATGGCATCAGCGAGGGCCGGACTGTCATTTCCGAAGAGGTGATCCGGTGCTTTAAGGGAAGCAGTACCACCAATTATGACAGCAAAAACGGTTATATCGAAATTACCACTCCTATTGTAAATACTGTGGTCAGCGCTTCCGGTTCTCAGACGGAGGCAGAAGGCGATACGAAAGAGAGCCTGGCAGAAGGCGTGATTTTATCCAGTGTTTCCACCAGTACCATTATGACCACATTGGAAATACTGAACAGAAGGGCAATGATTGTGGAATTGATTGCCCTGGTATTTACTGTTGCCATATCACTGGCTCTTTCCAAATTTCTGGTGGCCCCCTTTGAACGTGTGACGCAGGCCATCAATGAGGTAAAAGCAGGGTTTACGGATGAGGAGATTTCTGTCAATGACTATTTGGAGACTGAGCATATCGTGGATGCTTTTAATCAATTGCTTGGCAGGATGAAAGTACTGGATGATTCGAGGCAGGAGTTTGTGGCCAATGTGAGCCATGAGCTGAAAACCCCGCTGACCTCCATGAAGGTGCTGGCAGATTCTCTGATGACGCAGGAGGAAGCGCCGGCAGAGCTGTACAGGGAATTTATGGTGGATATTGCCAATGAGATCGAGCGGGAAAACAAGATTATCAATGATCTGCTTTCGCTTGTAAAGATGGACAAAAAAGCGGCGGATTTGAATATTGTTTCTCTGGATATCAACGGTCTGCTGGAATTGATTTTAAAGCGTCTGCGCCCCATTGCAAGAAAAAAGAATGTGGAAGTGATCTATGAAAGCATCCGGCCGGTAACGGCGGAAGTGGATGAAGTGAAGCTGACGCTGGCTCTGTCCAATCTGGTGGAAAATGCCATCAAATATAACAAACCGGAAGGATGGGTCCGGGTAACCCTGGATGCGGACCATCAGTTTTTTACAGTGGGGATATCGGATTCCGGCGTCGGGATTCCGGAGGAAGAGCTGGAACATATTTATGAAAGATTTTACCGGGTGGACAAGTCTCATTCCAGAGAGATCGGAGGAACGGGGCTGGGACTTGCCATTACGAGAAGTGCCGTGCTGATGCACCGGGGTTCTATCCGGGTGCAGAGTGAGGAAGGGCAGGGCACCACCTTTTTTGTAAAGATTCCGTTGATTCATCTGGTGTAAGGAGGCTGCAGGAAATGAGGACGGCAGGATATGTTCTGATTTTCCTATTTGGACTTCTCGCCCTGTCCGGCTGCGGCAAAACAGGCGAGGAGGACGGAAATCAGAGTATGGATATTTATTATCTGAATAAAGATGAAACAGGGATTGACAGTGAACCCTATACGCTGCAGGAGACGGATACCAACCGTCAGATTCAGGAAATTCTGAAGGTAATGGCCCAGGCGCCTGACAATGCAGACAACAAAGCGGTCATCAGCAGTTCCTTTACCATACTGGAAATCGTCCGGGAAGGAGAACAGGTCATATTGACTGTGGATGAGGGATACCGGAATCTGGATCCGGCGGCCGAGGTGCTGACAAGAGCTGCGCTGGTCCGGACACTGACCCAGTTAAACGGCATTGACTATGTTTCCATGAAGGTGAGAAACGATCCGCTGACTGACCGGTCCGGCAATCCCATTGGCATTATGGAAGCGTCCATGTTTATTGACAATGCAGGGGATGAAATCAATACGTATGAAAGAGCCCGTCTGACGCTCTATTTTACGGACGCAAACGGTACGAAGCTGCTGCAGGCCACCAGGACTGTGGTATACAATACCAATATTTCCATGGAAAAGCTGGTGATGGAGCAATTGATCAAAGGTCCTAATAATGATGAGCTTTTTCCCACGATCAATCCGGAAACAAAGGTAAACAACGTTACGGTTAAGGATGGAATCTGTTATGTCAATCTGAATGAGAGTTTTCTGACACCACTTCCCAATGCGACTTCTGAGGTGACCATCTATTCCATTACCAATTCTCTGGTGGAGCTGCCCAATGTGAACAAGGTGCAGATTTCCATTAATGGAAATACAGAAGGTTCTTTTAGGGAGCGGATTCCGTTTTCCACCATTTTTGAACGAAATCTGGAGTTGATAGAATGAAATACAGAATCAGGCGGTATCCATTGTGCAAATGCTGCTTTGGTATGCTTGCCCTGCTTTTTCTGCTGGTTTGGCTGGGGTACCTGCCGCAGGCCCGGGAGGTCTGCGGCGGCCCTGTCATTGCATGCGGCAGGGTTTCTCAAATCGAAGAAAAGGACGGCCCATCCGGGCAGATTTGTCTTTCTTTACGTTCCGTTACGTTCTGCAGCGGAACAAATCCCAATCAATACAATCAATTGCAAAACAATCAAACAGAACACAATCGGACAGGACAGCAAGAGCGACAATTTGCCGAAGGGATATTGTGTCATCTGGCGCAGGGAGAGGAAATGCCCCGGTACGGAGAGTGGATTGTGGTGTCCGGAATGGCAGAATGCTTTGACAGACAGCGTAATCCGGGCGGTTTTGATGCAGAGAGTTATTACCGGGCCAGAGGCAGTGTGTTTTTATTAAAAGATGGGGCGGTGCTGGAACGAAGCGGAAGCGGAAACCGGTACAGGCAAATGCTGTTTTGCTGCAGGCGCTATCTGACAGGAAAGCTGGAAGAGATATGCGGTCCGGATTCGGGTATCATGCAGGCGGTGCTGCTGGGAAATAAAGCAGCTCTTGCAGCGGAAGTGAAAGCACAGTACCAAAAGGCCGGGATTTCTCATATTCTTGCCATATCCGGCCTGCATATTTCATTTTTGGGAATGGGACTGTATCGAATGCTGCGAAAATGCCTGCCTGTTCCGGCGGCGGGAGCTGTGGCAGGCAGCCTGCTGGTTTCTTATGTACTGATGACAGGAGATAGTCCCTCGGCTTTCCGGGCGGCAGTGATGTGTCTTTTGGGCCTTCTGGCGGATGCATTGGGACGCAGCTTCGACCGTCTGACAGCATTGTCGGTTTCGGCACTTTTACTGGCAGCAGGCAGACCGCTTCTGCTGCAGCAGAGCGGGTTCCTTTTATCCTATGGGGCGATTCTGGGGCTGGAATTGCTGTATCCGATATTGTCCCGGCTCTGGACGAACCGGGTCACAAGGCTCTTTCTTGCCGGTTTTTCCATTTCTTTTCTGACGCTTCCGGTTGTGTTCAGGTCTTTTTTCTCTTTTCCCGTTTATTCTTTTCTGCTGAATCTTCTGGTGGTACCTTTGATGGGGCTGGTTATGGCGCTGGGACTGCTTTCTCTACTGGCGGGTCTGTTGTTTCCTTCCCTGGGCAAACTGCTGTTCTGGCCGGTTCATATAGTGCTCCTTTTGTTTGAAGCAGGGTGCGCAGTAACACAGAAACTGCCGGGAAATACATGGCTGACCGGGACGCCGGGGCAGATGCAGATCGTAATGTATTATATACTGCTGGCAGTTTTCTGTCTGTTGAAGCGATATATGACAAAACCCTGTGCGCTAATGTTTCTGACAGGGGCTCTCTGGATTCTGACCGGACCGGCAAGAGTCGGGGATACCGTCATAATGCTGGATGTGGGGCAGGGAGACAGTATCCTGTTTGGCAGTGAGGATGGCAGTCATGTACTGATCGACTGTGGGAGCAGTTCAGAACGGAAGTTATCGGAATATACCCTGCTGCCCTGTTTGAAATCACAGGGCATCGGCAGGCTGGACTATGTGTTTCTGACTCATATGGACGCCGATCATATCAGCGGAGTAAAAGAATTGCTGCAGGATGAAGGCGACAGAGAGGTTTCCATCGGAACGCTGGTACTGCCTGCCCTTGCCAGCCCGGATGCGGAATATGACAGCATGGTTTCTCTGGCGCGGCAGGCGGGTATCCGTGTCTGTACTATGAGTGCAGGAGAGAGGATACAGGCCGGAGGCTTTTCGTTTTTCTGTCTGCACCCATGTAAGGAGGAATATTATGCGGACAGAAATGACGCCTCTCTGGTACTGTATGTGAAAAAGCAGGGATTTTCTGCTCTTTTGACAGGAGATCTGGACGGGGAGGCTGAGGAAGCGTTTGTCCGGAGGATGGAGAGTGAAGAGACTCTTTCCAACCGGCCCGGATATGTGACTGTTTTGAAGGCAGGGCATCACGGCTCCAAAGCCTCCTGCGGGGAAGGACTGTTGACTTTGTGCAGACCTTCGCTGACACTTGTTTCCTGCGGAGAACATAACAGCTATGGGCATCCCGATGATAAGACACTGGCGAGAATCCGCGCCTCAGGCAGCCGTATCTGTGTGACAAAAGACACCGGCGCCGTCAGGCTGTGGCTTTGGAGGGGCCGGGTCAGGATTTTTTGCTATGGAAATGAATCATTGTGTGAACAATGCCCGAATGAAGGAAAATGAATATGTGTTATGATATAAGCATCTGCGTCAGCAGATGCTTTTTTCTGACTTGGCAGGCAGAAACGATAAAAGGAAACTGTGATTGTATAATACAAGGAGGTTTTATGATGAATGTATATGGATATGTACGTGTCAGCAGCCGTGACCAGAATGAGAACAGACAGTTGTTTGCTTTATATGAACTGTCTGTGCCGATGGAAAATGTTTTTGTGGACAAGCAGTCGGGAAAAGATTTTGATCGTCCTGCTTACAGGCGTATGGTGAATCGTATGGAAAGGAATGATCTGCTTTATATCAAGAGTATAGATCGTCTGGGACGTAATTATGGGGAGATTCTGGAACAGTGGAGGATTCTCACAAAAGAAAAGGGAGTAGACATCGTAGTGTTGGATATGCCTCTGTTGGATACCAGGCGGGGAAAAGATCTGATGGGGACATTCCTGAGTGATATTGTCCTGCAGGTACTGTCCTTTGTAGCGGAAAATGAAAGAATGAATATCCGACAGCGTCAGGCGGAGGGGATCGCTGCGGCAAAAGCCAGAGGAGTAAAATTCGGGCGTCCGGCACTTTCTTATCCGGACAATTTTCAAAGCATACACCATGACTGGAGGCAAAAAAAAATAACACTCCGTCAGGCAGCGGATGCCTGTGGAATGCCTGTAGGAACATTTTATGGAAAGGCCAGAAAGTTTGAAAATTCTGTATAATGACAAAAAATTTATAAAGGTGTACGTTTACAAACAAAGAGTAAATTGGGGAGGAATGGCTTTTCAATTTTATTGCATATTCAGTATTTGTATGGT
>VSOB01000051.1 GCA_009774625.1 Lachnospiraceae bacterium | reverse complement strand
TACGGTTGCCATCCGTCATATCAATGATATGCTTATGTTAAAAATGGAAAATTCCATCTGTCAGAGAGAGGCCGTCAAAAATCATATTCCGATCCTGCAAAAATCCGGTAAAAAGCATCACGGCTGGGGATTGAAAAGTGTGGAAGCCGCAGTCAATAAGGCGGACGGAGTGTTTACCTATTCTGCATCCGATGAGAGGTTTACGGTGATGGTACTTTTATTTTTGTAAAAGAGAAACAGTATCGGAGATAAAAGGGAGGCAGATAAGCTGTCTTGAAGGACAAAAGTGGCAGGTTTCAAGGTCATTAGAAAATTTTACCGACAGCAGGTGGTATAATAACCGGAAAGACAAGAGCGTTGGCTGCAGGTTTGTGAATGCAGGCAGATCCGGATAAAATCAGAGGAGGACAGAAGATATGCTGGAATCCGTTGCGGAGTATTGTACATTGGTTCTGGTCCATGAGAACATAATCGAAGAAAAGGAAAAACCGGTTTATCTGTATGGCTTTCAGCTTTTTTTCTCAACGGCAAGTTCGTTGCTGACGATGCTGACCATAGCGGTTCTGACGGACAACCTGTTAAATGGACTTCTTTATCTGACTGTGTTTATGGCGCTTCGGGTCACTGCCAACGGATATCATGCGGAATCTTATCGGAACTGCTTTTTGATGACCAATACGATATTTATCGGTTATCTTTTGATTGTGAATTTTGTTCCTGATAAGTTTCTGAATGCAAAGCCCAATTTGGCATTGGTCCTGTTTTGTATCGGATATATCTGGGTCAGGGCGCCGATTGAACATCCGAATCACAAATTGTCAGAAGAAAGAAGAAGGAAGAACAGGTATGCGGCACGATGCATTGTTCTGGCTGTAGCGGGTATACTTGGCGGTGCGTATTACGTTTCCTGCTATCATGTTGCGCATGCGCTGCTTGTAACATTATATATTGTAGTGTTTCTGATGACTGTTAAAAATAAAGAATCTGCGGAATAGAGCGCTCAGAGCGGTTCCGGAAAGGTTTTTTATTTTTTATGACGACAGGAAGTTTCTGAGGCGTGCTTTCTGTTGTTTACAGAGTTTACAAAAGGGAGGTGAAAGGTATGTTTCTTCAGTTTATAGCAGATTTTATCAAAAGGTTTGCCTGCATGGGAGCCGGACTGGCATCCTGGGGACCCGGATATCAGCCCAAATTACCGGAAGAGCTGGAAAAATAAGAAAAAATAACCGGCGGAATATCTTCCAGACAGAAGTCATAGAGACAAATTGACTTTGCATATAGTATGGAAGATAAAAAAGAAAAGAGGCAGTCTGAATGAAAGTAAGAAAATGGTGGAAGCGTATGTTGGTTCTTGACTTACTTTTAGCCGGGCTGCTTTTTTTGCATACATATCAGGAGCAGGAAGAGAGCTTACAGGCAAGCGCCGGGTACGATCAGGTAAACAGGGAGCAGACCGAAGCCGGTACGCCTGCCGGGAAGTCCCGGAGCGGAGGGAAGATGGTTGCACTGACATTTGACGACGGACCGGATCCACGTTATACGGAAAAGCTGCTGGATGGCCTGAAGGAACGGGGTGTGAAGGCCACCTTTTTTGTGACCGGAGCCAATGCATCCAAATATCCGGAAATCATAAAGCGGATTCAGGAGGAAGGGCATCTGATCGGAAATCATACATATCATCATATTCAATTGACGGCAGCCAACGGGGAGCAGTTTCGAAATGAAATAATTTCCACCAATGAGGTAATACGGGGGATTACAGGGGAAGATACGGAATATATCAGACCTCCCTACGGTTCCTGGAATAAAAAATATGAGGAAGAGCTGAACATGTTTCCGGTACTCTGGTCGATCGATCCCAGGGACTGGTGCTCCGATGATGCGGACTGTATCGTCCGAAACACAGTGAGCAAGGTCAAAGAAGGCGATATCATTCTGATGCATGACCAGTATCAGTCCAGTGTGACAGCCGCGCTGGAAATCGTGGACCGCCTGCAGAAGGAAGGATATATATTTGTGACAGTGGAGGAATTGCTGTTGGACTGATGACCGGCACAGGCGCCTGCAGAAAGGCCTTTTCATGTTGCTGTTGATTTTGTTCTGGAAAAAGTGTACAATAAACAGGGAAATATTGTATGGTTTTTGTGAAAAAAGACTTATCACAGAGCAGAAGGTCAGACATGTGAAGGTCAGATAAGGAACGGTGGAGGGGTATGAAAGAGGACAGGCAGATCAGAATGGTTTCCATCAAGGTAAAGCTGCTGGGCATTATTTTGCCGGTGGTGATTCTCATTATGGTATTGTTGGTGAGTGTTTCCTTTATGATTTCCAGGAATATCATCAAAGCCTATTCGGAAGATTTACTTTCTTCCTCTATTGAGAATCAGGCAAGCCAGATCGAAGCTTGGCTCAATGAGAATCTGTCCGCGTTTCAGATGGCAAAGCAGACGATAGAGCAGACCGATCCGGAACCGGAAGCGCTGCAGAAGATGCTGGACGGGTATTATGGGTTCAATGACAACTATCCGGATGGGCTGTATATTGCGGATGAAAACGGGAATCTGATGACAGCCGGCGAAGCGGAAAGAACAGGGGAGGCACCCGGAGAGTCTGTCTGGTATCGGGAAGGGCTGACCCGCTGGAATATGGGCTTTACCAAAGCATATACCAATGAGGCGGGCACGGCTGTGATCAGTGCGTCGGGTATTCTGAAAGACGGTTCGGATGTGCTGAAAGTGATTTCCGCGGATCTGACGCTGGAACGGATCAGTATTATCGTAAACAGCTATATTGAAATGGATCAGGCAATGGCGTTTCTGGTGAGCAGCGGGGACGGAACAGTGCTTGCCCACCATGATAATACGCTGATTTCCACAAAACTCAGTGCATCTTCCGACAGTTTTATGAAGGATATCGGGGAGAAGATCGCAGCACAGGATTTTAAGATGACAGAGATGGACGGGAATATGACGGCTTTTGCCCAGGTGCAGGGGACGGACTGGATTCTGGTATCTTATATCCCCACGGATGTGATCTATGCAGATATTGAAAGCGTCAGGATACTGATGGTAATGATCGGACTGGTATCGATCCTGGTGCTGGCGGTACTGGTGGAGCGGGTGGTTCATATGGTGATCCGGCCGGTGAAAGATCTGACGGGTGTGATTACGGCGATGACAGGCGGCGACTTCACGGTTTTGGTAAAGACCGGGAGCCGGGATGAAATCGGCGTGATGAGTCAATATGTGGAAGGGTTTATTGTTTCCATGCGGGAGATGATCGCTTCCATACATAAAGTATCCGAAAAACTGAGCGAGCAGGCAGGCAGCAGCAACGAAGTGTCCGGACGGATGTACGAAGCATCCACAGTACAAAGCCGGTCTATGAAGGAGTTAAATACCACAGTGGAGCAGCTTTCCCAGTCGGTCAATGAGATCGCGGACAATGCCACTACGCTGGCTATGGTGGTGGCGGATGCCAGGGAGGACGGGGCACAGGTGGACGGTAGGATGCAGGAGACGGTCACGGTTTCCAAACGGGGCAAGGAGGACATGCAGCGTGTAAGCGCCGCAATGGCGGACATCAATGCATCCATGCAAAAACTCCAGCAGGCAATTGACAAGGTGGGCAAGGCTTCAGAGGAGATCAACACGATTACAGGGATGATCGGAAATATTGCCGATCAGACCGATCTGCTCTCGCTGAACGCATCCATCGAAGCTGCACGGGCAGGAGAAGCGGGACGGGGCTTTGCAGTGGTGGCGACGGAGATCGGCCAACTGGCCAGGACCAGCAGTGAGGCTGTACAGAACATCGAAAATCTGATCGGTGAGATCAACACCCTGGTAAGAGATACCATAAGACAGACACAAGAAAGTGTGAGAAACATCAATCACAGCAGTACCTTTGTGGGGGATGCGCTGAAAACCTTTGATGCCATATTTGACAATATAGAAAATATGAACACCCTGATCCGGGAGATGCTTCGGAAGGTTGGCCAGGTGGATGATGTGGCCACCAATGTGGCAGCCATCTCTCAGGAGCAGGCTGCCAGCTCCCAGGAGATTCTGGCCACTTCGGAAACGATGGTGGAGCAGGCCGATCATATCACTGACAGCAGTGAGCGGGTGGCGGAAGGTGCAAAGGAGCTTACGGCGTCGGCGGAAGAGCTGTATGGACAGGTTGCCAGATTTAAGATCGGAAAGGAGGCCGGGCTGCAATGAAAAAAGGAGATTGGCGGAGGCTTTTGATAGTGCTGGGCATTCTGACGCTGCTTATGGCAGTTGGCGGATGCAGGAGTAAAAGCGGCAGCGGCAGTCAGAGTGCGGCAGGACATAAGAATATAAAAATCTTTCTTTCCCTGAATGAAATGGATACTTTTCGCAAGACCCTGGTGGATGCGGCGTCAGCGAAAGCAACAGAGGAGGGCGTACAACTGGATGTGGCGGACGCCCAGGGCTCCATAGAGGCACAGGTAGAGCAGCTCAAACGTGCGGCGTCCAGGGGATATGATGTGATTGTATGCAGTGCGGTATCCGTGGATACGGCGGTACAGCTTAAAATGAGTGCGGGAGAGATTCCGATCGTATTTTTTAACAGTTGTCCGGAGGACAAGCATCTGGAGGCTGGAAAATATGTCTATGTCGGTTCCAATGAGCAGGTGGCAGGACAGTTTCAGGCGGAATATGTGCTGACGCAAATGCCCGGCAAACAGGAGATCAATGTGGTGCTGATCAAAGGGCCCAGATACCATTCGGCCACCACCGGCAGGACCAACGGAGTCAAGCAGGTACTGGAATCCAGCGGAAAAAAGATCAACTATGTATTTGAGGACAGTGCCAACTGGGATACAGAGCAGGCCAAAGAGCTGTTTGCGCTGTTTCTGCGTACCGGGGTGGAGGCAGACTGTGTGATCTGCAACAATGATGCGATGGCGCTGGGTGTATTGGAGGCGGGCCGGGAGGTCGGTATGGACTTTGGTGCAGTTCCGGTTTTGGGCGTGGATGCCACTGCAGACGGATGTGCGGCGATCAGGAGCGGTGAAATGGCCTTTACGGTATACCAGTCAGGCAAAGGACAGGGCGAAGCCATAGTGGAAATGGCCATTCGGATGGCGGGAGGCGGCGATACCAAAGATATGCAAGGCATCAGCGAGGACGGGAAATATGTGTGGGTGGATTTTGAAAAAGTAGACAGCGGCAATGTTTCCCTGTACGGACAGTAAAAGCGGCATAAAGCGTCTGTCAGTGCTTGACAGGTGTTTCCCAAAGTGATAAGTTAAATATACTTAAAAGAGAGCAAAAAGCGATGACGGAAAGAGTAACAGGCCGGAAGCATCCAGAGAGGGCGGTATTTGGTGGAAGCCGCCTATGAACAAATCCTGTGAAAACCATTCCCAAGCTGCAGTGCCCAAGGGTTTTGATCTGGTAAGCGCTGCCGTATGCCTGCGTTAAAGGACAGGATTTGATGGAATCCGGAGAGTGAAAAGTGAAGGTGGAACCGTGCGATATGCACCCTGAAAGATAGGAGTTAATATCTTTCAGGGTGTTTTTTTGTATTAGGAAAGGAGTTGTATGATGAAGATTTTAACAAGCAGCGGACAGATCCGGGAAGGAAATTTTGAAACGCAGGAGGTAAAGCGTGCATTCTGGCATACCACGGCCCATGTGCTGGCGCAGGCGGTAAAGCGTTTGTATCCTGAGGCGCGATGTGGGATCGGGCCGGCAGTGAACGAGGGATTTTATTATGATTTTGAGTTTCCGGACGGGTTTGCAGAGCAGGATCTGCCAGTGCTGGAAGCGGAAATGCGTAAGATCGCAAAGGAAGCGCTGCCGGTTACGGTGGAAGAAGTAACAGAGGAAGAAGCGCTTTTGTATATGGAGGAACAGGGAGAGTGTTACAAGCAGGAGCTGATCAGAGAGTTGGCCGGTACAAAAGAGGGCAGGAGAAGGCTGACTTTTTACAGACAGGGAGAATATACGGAGCTGTGTGCAGGCCCTCATGTGGTCAATACCAGTGTGATCAAAGCGTTAAAGCTGACCGGTGTGGCAGGAGCATACTGGCGGGGCAGGGAAAACAACCGGATGCTGACGAGAATTTACGGGATTTCCTTTCCGGATGCGGCCGGCCTGACGCAATATCTGACTATGCTGGAAGAGGCAAAACGCAGAGATCACAGAAGGCTGGGAAAGGAGCTGGGGCTGTTTGCCATCAGAGAGGAAGGACCGGGGTTTCCTTTCTTTCTCCCCAGAGGAATGGTGCTGAAAAATATATTGATTGATTACTGGCGCAGGCTTCACGAGCGGGAAGGGTATCAGGAAATTTCCACTCCCATGATGCTGCATCGGGAATTGTGGGAAACTTCCGGTCACTGGGACCACTATCGGGAAAATATGTATACCACGGAGATTGACGGGCGGGAATTTGCCGTAAAGCCTATGAACTGTCCGGGCGGTATGCTGGTCTACCAGATGGAGCCTCATTCTTATAAGGAACTGCCCATACGTCTGGGAGAGCTGGGACTGGTACACAGGCATGAAAAGTCCGGCCAGATGCACGGGCTGATGCGGGTACGCTGCTTTACCCAGGATGATGCCCACATTTTCATGACCAGAGAGCAGATACCCGCGGAAATAGGGGGTGTGCTCAGACTGATTGACGAAGTATATACAAAATTTGGATTCTCCTATCATGTGGAGCTTTCCACCAGGCCGCAGGACAGCATGGGCAGTGACGAGGACTGGGAATTGGCCACCCAGGGACTGGTCAGTGCACTGGAGGATTCCGGAATGGCCTATACAGTCAATGAAGGAGACGGCGCGTTTTATGGTCCCAAGATTGATTTTCATTTGAAGGATTCCATTGGCAGGACATGGCAGTGCGGCACCATACAGTTGGATTTCCAGCTTCCGATGCGGTTTGGAGCAGAGTATACGGGAGCGGACGGCAGGAAAGAGTGTCCGATTATGATACATCGGGTGGTATATGGCTCTATAGAACGCTTTATTGGGATACTGACGGAACATTATGCAGGGAAGTTTCCGCTGTGGCTGGCGCCGGTGCAGGTCAGAGTGCTCTCACTGTCGGAGAAAAGTGAAGCCTATGCACGGCAGGTGTACGAAAGACTCCGGCAGGCAGGGACCCGGTGTGAGCTGGATAAACGGAACGAAAAGCTGGGGTATAAGATCCGGGCGGCGCGTCTGATGAAACTTCCCTATATCCTGATTGCGGGGGAAAAGGAGGAACGGGAGCAGCAGATCGCAGTCCGCCGCAGGGATGCAGAAGAGGGCAGACAGGATCTGGGAAGTATGACGCTGCAGGCATTTATCCGTATGCTTCAGGAGGAATCAAAATCACCGGTATCTCTGTGAAGCGTGACAGCAGCCCTAACCGGCCTTTACAGGAGGAACGGGTTTTAGTACAATAAAGACACGGAATGTCCGGAAAGGATGTCCGGTGTCGCGGCAGTCTGAGCAGGACATGCAGGCGTAAGGGTATATGCCGGAAAAAGTCCTGACAGAGAGCTGTCAATAAAAGAAGGGCGAGAGGGGCAGGCAATGAATCTGTTTGATTATATGCGTGAAAACAATATGGAAAAGGAGTCGCCGCTGGCGGCCAGGCTGCGTCCTGTCACACTGGAGGAAGTGGTGGGACAGAAGCATATTATTGGGAAGGATAAGCTGCTGTATCGTGCCATTAAGGCGGATAAGATCAGTTCGGTGCTTTTTTACGGGCCGCCGGGAACGGGAAAAACCACACTGGCAAAGGTGATCGCTCATACCACCAGTGCGGAATTTACCCAGATCAATGCCACTTCCGCAGGAAAAAAGGATATGGAGGAAGTCGTCGGCAAAGCCAGGGATGTAAGAGGAATGTATGGAAAAAAGACCATACTGTTCATCGATGAGATTCATCGTTTCAACAAAGGGCAGCAGGATTATCTTCTGCCGTTTGTGGAGGACGGTACAGTGGTTCTGATCGGCGCCACAACGGAAAATCCGTACTTCGAGGTCAATGGCGCGTTGATTTCCCGCTCCATTATTTTTGAGTTAAAGCCCCTGGAAAAAGCAGAGATTCGGGAGCTTTTGCTGCGTGCGGTCTATGACCGGGAAAAGGGGATGGGCGGCTATGACGCGGTGATCGATGAGGAAGCACTGGATTTTCTGGCGGATGCCGCCGGCGGGGATGCCCGTCTGGCATTGAATGCCATAGAACTGGGCGTGATGACCACAGAGCGGTCAAAGGACGGAAAGATTCATATCGGTCTGGAGGCTGCATCGGAATGTATCCAGAAGCGGGTGGTGAAATATGATAAGGGCGGAGACAATCATTATGATACCATATCTGCTTTTATCAAGAGTATGCGGGGATCCGATCCGGATGCGGCAGTGTATTATCTGGCCAAGATGCTGTATGCAGGAGAGAGCGTTACCTTTATCGCAAGGCGTATGATGATCTGTGCGTCGGAGGATGTGGGCAATGCAGACCCGCAGGCACTGACTGTGGCGGTCAGTGCGTCCCTGGCAGCGGAGCGGGTGGGGATGCCGGAAGCGCAGATCATACTGGCGCAGGCAGCTTCCTATATTGCCACTGCCCCCAAAAGCAATGCGGCGGTAAACGCCATCGGAGAAGCGATGGACACGGTAAAGGCTACGGGGAATCTGCCTGTTCCGCCTCATTTGCAGGATGCCCATTACCGGGGTTCCAAAAAGCTGGGACGGGGCATCGGCTATCTGTATGCCCACGACTATCCCAATCATTATGTGGAGCAGCAGTACTTGCCTTATGAACTCAGCGGGAAAGAATTTTACCGTCCTTCCGGCAGTGGCTATGAAGTGAAGATCAGAGAGCATATGCAGCGGATCCGAAAGGAGGCTGCCAGGGTAGATAAAGGGGAAAATTACGCCGGAAAAAACAAATGATACAGAATCCGTCCCCATCCAGAGGACAGAACCGGAAAATTTTGTCTGTGCGGCATGACAAATATACCGGAACGTGGTAGGATAATAGCAGAGTAAGAGGGAAAGCGGAGGGAGTAGTATGACAGAGCAACCGGAGAGCTGGGACATCGGTTTTATGGAGTATTTATTATCTGCCGGCAAAAACGGAGCAGAAAGGGATCCTGAGGCAGAAAGAACGGAAAACGGCAAAGATGCAAAGCAGCATGAGTTTAAAGCAGATTGGTTTCTTGGTTTTATAGATAAGATGCCCGGAGGGTTTTTTATTTACCGGGCAGACGGGAAAGAGGAAATCCTTTATGCCAATAAGGCGCTGCTGCGGATCTGCAATTGCAGCACGATGGAAGAGTTCCGGGCATTGACGGGGAATTCTTTCCGGGGGTTTGTGCATCCGGACGATCTGGAAGACGTGGAGAAGAGTATCGAAAAGCAGATCGCGGAGAGCCAGTATGATCTGGACTATGTGGAATACCGCATTGTAGCCCGCGGCGGGGAAATCAGATGGCTGGACGATTACGGACATTTTGTTCACAGCGCTGTGGGGGATGTGTTCTATGTATTTGCAGGAGATGCCACAGAGAGGAAGCAGCATCAGATAGAAGCTGCCAATACAAGGGACTGGGAGAAAAAACGGTATCTTGACCTGGTGGAAGGTCTGAGCATCGGTTATGAATCGATCCTGTATGCCGATCTGGATGCGGATATCATACAGGCATACCGTCTGAATGACCGTACACACAGACAGTTCTCAAAGGAGCTTCAGGTACGCAGCTACAGCAGTTTTGCCTCAGAATATGTCAGAGTGTGGGTGCATCCGGAAGAGCGGGAATTTGTGGCGGAGGCCACCAGTCCGGAGCATATCCGGAAGGAACTGTCGGACAGCAGGACTTTTTATGTGAATTACCGTGTGATCAAGGACGGCAGGGAACAGTATATCCAACTGCGTGTTGTCAATGTGGGAGAAAAAGGCGGAGGCTCCCAGATCGTTATGGGGTATCAGAATATGGATGCGGAAATTATTCAGGAAAGGGAGCATCAGAAGCTGTTGGAGGAGGCGCTGGAGTCTGCCAGAACAGCGATTGTGGCCAAAAATGCGTTTCTTTCCAATATGTCCCATGATATTCGTACCCCGATGAATGCGATCATCGGATTTACGGGACTTGCCAGAAGAAACGTTTCCGACCATGAACGGATGCTGCACTATCTGAAACGGATAGAGACTTCCGGCATTCAGCTGCTGCAGCTTTTGAATGATGTATTGGAAATATCCCGGATCGAATCAGGGAAAGTACATATAGAGGAAAAAAGATGCAGCCTGACGGATATTCTTCAGGAGGCGGGAGCGGATGCTTTTTTGCAGGCACAGGACAAGGGCATCACGGTATCTCTGGACAGTGCCCGTTTGCGTCATGAAATTGTATACAGCGACAGGCGCAAACTGACCCAGATATTGATGCGTCTTATAAACAATGCAGTGAAATATACAGGAGAGGGCGGACAGGTTGCCGTCATGTTGGAAGAGGAGGCAGACAGAGATTCCAGAGGATACAGTTTTTACCGGCTGATCGTGGAGGACAATGGAATCGGTATCAGCGAGAAAATGCTGCAGCAGATTTTCAAGCCTTTCGAGAGAGGAAAAAATACTACACAGAGCGGTGTGCATGGGACCGGACTGGGACTTACGATCACCAGAAGCATTGTGGATATGCTGGGCGGGACGATTGAGGTAGTCAGTGAAGAGGGAAAGCGGAGCCGTTTTACCGTTACCCTTCGTCTGCGTACAGAAGAACTGGAGCATGGGACACAGGCGGCGGCAAGGAAGAAGGAGTGCAGGCCGGGGAAAAAACGGATTCTGGTAGTGGAGGATACGGAAATCAATCTGGAGATTGTGGAAGCGTTGCTGAAAGATGCAGGGTATCTTGTGGATTCGGCGATCAATGGCGAGATCGCACTGGAAAAGGTAAAGCATTCCAAACCGGGCTATTATGATCTGATCCTGATGGATATACAGATGCCGGTCATGGACGGTTATCATGCCACAAAGGCGATCCGGCGTCTGGCGGATCCGGCGCTGTCCAGCATTCCGATCGTGGCGTTGTCCGCAAATGCCTTTGACGAGGATAAAAGAAAGTCCAGAGAGAGCGGTATGAACGCGCATATGGAAAAGCCGATCGATACGCCCCAGCTTATGGAGGTGATCTGTCATATGCTGGAAGGAGAGGAAACAATGGAAACAGAAAAAGGATAAGGAGGCAGGAAGATGAATCAGGAGAAGAAAGGTGCGGGCAAGTTGTACAGCTATGAGTACGAAGAGTATGAGGACGGCGAAAAGGGCCCGGCAACCATGGTGGACGATATTCTGGCAGATCCGGAGTTTCCCACGCTCAGGGAGCTGTCCATCGGTGACTGGGGAGAGTGCTGGGAGGAAAGCTGTCAGCCGATCATTGACAGAATCGTGGAGCGTGCGGAAGCGTTTTCTCAGATTGAATCGTTATTTATCGGGGATATGGACTATGAGGAGTGTGAAGTGTCCTGGATCGTGCAGGGAGATTACAGTAAGCTGTGGGAGGCTCTGCCGGGGCTGCGGGAGCTGACTGTCAAAGGCAGTACGGATCTGGAATTGGGCGAGATCTGCCACGAAAAACTGGAAGCGCTGACCATTATCTGCGGCGGCCTTCCCGCCTGTGTGATTGAGTCTATTCAGAGGGCAAAACTCCCCAATCTGAAAAAGCTGCTTCTTTATATCGGTGTTGACAATTATGGCTTTGACGGCAATGCGGATACGATAAGGACGCTGTTGGAACAGGCCGATTTCCCCAGGCTTTCCTATCTGGGAATCGTGGACAGCGAGATACAGGATGAGGTGGTTAAAATAGTGCTGGAAAGCAGGTTTATGAAGCAGATCAGCACGCTGGATCTGTCTATGGGTACCCTGACGGAAAAAGGCGGCGCCCTTTTACTGGAAAAACTCCCCTTATTTCCCAATGTAAAGAAACTGGATGTACATTATCATTATATGCCGGAAGAGACGGTAAAGAAGCTGGAGCAACTGCCGGTTGAGCTGGATGCTTCCGAACCCAATAAACCGGATGTATATAAAGGGGTCAGCTATTACTGTCCCATGCTGACGGAATGAGGCAGCTCTGCCTTTTGGGGAATCCGGGCAGCAGGCGGACTGTCTTTCTGGAGCAGGCAGCAGCGCAGGCAGGGACAGCATTTTGCTTTCTGGACTGGAAGGACTGGGAACATGCGGCAGAACTGTGGGGCCGGGCAGAGGCGGAGCAGGAAACCGATTGGTTTGTAAAGATTGACCCGCCGCTCTGGGACAGTTGCTGTCTTAAGGAGTTGGATGGCCTGACGTTGGAGTACAGACAGCATCTTGCAGAATTGTACCGGCTGGCACAGAGCATTTCTGTGACGTTCTGGAATCCTCCCGAAGTGATCGAAATGCTGCTGGATAAGGAAACGTGCAAGCAGCGGCTGACAGCAGCGGGACTGCCGGTAACAGAAACGGTGCCGCTGCTGTCCGGGGATGCAGGAAAAAAAGATTCGGTGAAAGTTTTGCTGGAGCAGATGGACAGCATGGGTATCTGTCAGATTTTTCTCAAACCAATCCGGGGCAGTGGAGCGGCAGGTGTGTCGGCGCTGCGGGTACAGCCCAGGACGGGGCGTATGGCGCTTTATACCTGTGCGGCGCTCCATCCGGTGTATGGCCTTGTAAACACCAGGCATCTGCGGCGGATTTCGGATCGTCGGGAGATTACAGAGCTGCTGGGGGAGATTCTGGGACTGGGCTGTATGGCGGAGCGTTGGTATGCCAAAGCGGAGCATCAGGGCTTTTCTTACGATTTGCGGGTGGTGGTGCAGGAAGGCAGGATGGATTATGTCCTGGCAAGGCTTTCCAGAGGCCCCATCACCAACCTGCATCTGAACAATCATCCGCTGGAAACAGAGGCGCTGGGCCTTGCGCCAAAGGTTATGGCATCTGTCAGAGCGCTGTGTCTGCAGGCAATGGCATGCTTTCCGGCGCTCAGGAGCGCAGGGATAGACATCCTGCTGGAGAAGGGAAGCCTGCGGCCCAGGATCATTGAGATGAATGCGCAGGGGGATTTGATCTATCAGGATATTTTTCAGGAAAACAGGATTTACCGCCGTCAGGCGGAGCGGATGAAACAGTGGCTGGAGGAAGTTCCTTAGAGGATGGCTTTTGGGGCTGTTTCATGTCGTATTGGCAATACCATATGGAAAAGCAAAGGCGCATTGGCGGCATTTCGAGAAGCTGTGATATGGGATGTTTGAGTAAATGAAAGTATAGAAAACGTTTTAAATGACCGAAGTCACAGAGATATGGAAACCAAACTGTAAAGGCATGGAAGCCGTGGAAAGATTGAAACAATAAAGGCATGGAAGCCATAGAGACATTGGAGACATATATGGAAAAGAACGACAATACAGAACAATCGGCGCAGCAGGAGGTACCGATGCGGCTGTTTGCCGGCGCTGCCGGGGACAGGCAGCCTTCTGTGGATATGAATCAGGTGGTGGGCAGTTCGGATATTCTGTTTGTCTGTCTGGATACGCTGCGGTATGATGTGGCAGTGGAGGAAGAGGAGGCGGGAACCACTCCGGTACTGAATGCATATGGGCGCTGGGAAAAGTGTCAGGCGCCGGGCAATTTCACTCTGCCTTCTCATCATGCCATGTTTGCGGGATTTCTCCCCAGCCGCTTTGATGCGAAAAGTGTGGCGGACAGGGAGCTTTTGTTTTTTCCCGCATCCATCGGACTGGGCAAAAAAGGCCCGAAGGGGGCATATTCCTTTTCCGGTGCGACGATTATGGAGGGGCTGGAACAGGAAGGCTATGAAACCTGGTGCGTGGGCGGTGTGGCCTTTTTTGACAAACGTACTGATCTGGGCCGGGTGTTTCCCGGCTATTTTCAGAAAAGTTTCTGGCGCCCTTCTTTTGCGTGTCCGGTGAAAGACAGTACGAAAAATCAGGTGGATTTTATTTTACGGAAGATAGAACATGCAGAGGCGGAGCATATTTTTCTCTATTTGAATGTGGATGCCATCCATTATCCCAACTATTTTTATCTGGAAGGCGCTTCCAGTGACAGTCTGGCCAGCCATGGGGCAGCCCTGCGGTATGTGGATGGGGAACTGGGCCAGCTGTTTGCCGGATGGAAAGAGCGGCGGGGCAGCACTTTTGTGATCTGCTGCTCGGATCACGGCACCTGTTATGGAGAGGATGGCTGTCAATTTCATGGCATCAACCATCCGGTGGTCAATACTGTTCCATACAAACATTTTTTCCTGTGAAATTTGTGAGAAAAGAGATATAAGGTATTGGGAAGAGGCGGAAATTTGTGGCAGAGAATCAGAAAACAGAAAATAAAACGGGTGTTATGAATCCTTACAGGCAGTATATGTACAGTTATCCTCATAAGACGGCATATGGCCCTTTGGAGGGGGTATTTCTGGGGGATTATGCCTCCTGCCTGACCGGCAGGGAAAACGGCCTGTATCTGCATATCCCCTTTTGTCAGTCAAAATGCGGCTACTGCAATCTGTTTTCGGTGACAGGGCAGAGCGGGGAAGCGGTGGATCGATATCTGCAGGCAGTGGAGCGGCAGTGCAGACAGTATCAGGAGGTTTTGGAAGAAGGCTCTCCCCTGTTTTCCCAGGTGGTGATCGGCGGAGGGACGCCGCTGTATCTGACAGAAGCCCAGTTGGACCGTATGTTTTCCATGCTGCATCGTTATTTTCATCTGGAAGAGCCTGCAGGACGGGACACTGTGATCGAGACGGCGCCGGGTCAGACCACAAAGGAAAAGCTGCATCTTCTGAAACAGGCCGGTGTGACCAGAGTCAGCCTGGGTATCCAGAGCTTTTCGGAGAGAGAGCTTTCTGTGCTTGGGCGGCGGCATGACGGCAGGCGGGCCAGAGAGGCGCTGGCGCTTTTGCAGTCCTTTGACTTTCCCTGTATCAATGTGGATTTTATTTATGGGATACCGGGGCAGACGGCGGACAGTCTGCTGGATTCGCTGAAAGAGGCGGTTTCTTTCGGGCCGGATGAGATTTTCCTCTATCCCCTGTATGTGAAACATGGGGCGGGGATGGAGCGGGACGGTGTTGTACCGGACGGCGGCGCGGCGTTTGCCCAGTATCAGGCAGGGGCCGGATTTTTGCGGGCGGCCGGATTCCGTCAGGATTCCATGCGCCGGTTTGTACGAAAACAGGAGAGGCGGGCATATACGGAATGCGGGTTCGGCACTTCTCTTGCGCTGGGCTGCGGCGGCAGAAGTTATTTGGGGAATCTTCATTTCTGCAGTCCGTATGCCGTCACCAGAGGCGAATGTCTGGCGCGGCTGGCGGAGTATGAGGCGATAATCGACTATACCAAAATCACACATGGCTTTTTATTGTCAGAGGATGAAATGCGGCGCAGGTATGTGATCCGTCATCTGCTGATCCGGCCCGGACTGGAGCTGGCCCGGTATAAGGCCCGGTTTGGAAAGGATGTGCGGAGGGATTTTCCGCTGCTTGATGAGTGGACGGAGCAGGGATTTGCCAGGGCAGAGGGAGGGTTCCTGACCCTGACCCAGGCGGGGCTGGATCTGTCCGATTATCTGGGGCCCCGGCTGACCTCTTCACAGGTACAAAATGCCATGAGGGAGTGGGAGGAAAGCCATGAACGGGCGTATGATATTATATAGAGGCAGTCTGAAGAGCTGTAATTACCATTGCTCCTATTGTCCATTTTCCAGACATCCCATGTCAGAACGGGAGCTTGGCAGGGACAGGGAGCAGTGGTTTTCTTTTATCCGGACGCTGAAAAGGCAGTGCCGGGACGTGAGGGCATTGATGGTGACGCCCTATGGGGAAGCGCTGATCCACTCCTGGTATTGGGAAGGACTGGGCAGACTCAGTGCGCTTCCCAAAATGGATGCAGTGGGCGCCCAGACTAATCTGAGTTTTCCCATAGAGCAATCCCTGGCCCTGTTTCGGGAAGCGGGAGGTATCCTGGGGAAGCTGCGTCTCTGGGCCACCTTTCATCCGGAGATGACAAAACCGGAAGTGTTTGCGGAGCGTTGCCGCAGACTGGCGGAGATGGGCGTGGGCCTCTGCGCCGGGTGTGTGGGTGTGCCGGACAATCTGGAACGGTTAAAAGAGCTGAAAAGTAAGCTGCCTCAGGCGGTTTATCTCTGGGTCAACAGTATGGATGGTCTGAACCGGCCCTATACAGACAAGGAACGGCAGGCGTTTCTGGAGCTGGATCCTTATTTTATGCAAGAAGTACTGCCGGTGGAGGCGGACGTGAAACTGTGCGGGGAGCGCCTTTTTGCAGAGGGGGACGGCAGGCTGCGTACCTGTAACATTGCTCCCATCCTGAGGGAGCGGTGGGAGGAAACCACAGAACTGGAATTTCCAGATCCCGTGTGCCGCCAGAAGCGCTGTTCCTGTTACCTTGCCTATGGAGGACAGCAGGTCTGGGTGCGTCATATGCTGTTCGGTCTGTATCCGCTCTTCCGGATTCCCAGACACCCGCGGGCGGTCTTTTTGGATGTGGCGGGGACACTGGTGACGGACAGCGGAAAGAGCGGCAGAAGAAGCGGGGAAATTTCTGATGTTGCAGTAGCGGCTCTAAGCGCACTGGCGGGAGAGGGGACGGCCCTGTTTTTTGCCACCACCCTGCCGTATCCGGAAGTAATGGAGCGGTGCCGGGCAGTCCGCTCCCTGTTTTGGGGCGGTGTATTTGCAGGCGGCGCTCATCTGCTGCTACGAAAGCCGGACAAAGCGGCAGGAGAGATCCGGCAGGAGCAATTTTACCATCTGGATATGTTCTGTGACAGATATCTGGAGGACTTAAAGAGTATGGAACGGCAGTTTGGATTTCGTCTGCTGACCTGCCGCAGCGGGGACTCTTGCTATAAAATCACATTGCTCCGGCCTGCGCACAGGCCCTGGAAGAGCCGGGAGGCGGAGGCTGTGTTTTGCTGTCTGCAGGACAAACCGGAAAAAACAGGCAAGGGCGACGTGAGATATATCATAGAAGAAAACTGTCTGCAGATCGTATCCGCACAGGCGGATAAAGCAGGCGGTGTAAAAACACTGTGCGGGTGGCTGGGAATCCGGCCGTCAGAGGCATTTGCCTTTGGAGACTCCGGGGAGGACCGGGAGATGATGGCGCTGTGCGGGAAATAAAAAGGAGCGGGTGTTATGTTTGTTGCTATGAAAACGATTCTAAGCGGACTGAGTGGGTTAAATACATTGCTGGGAGCTGTTGGCTCCGGGCTTACGGTTTACGACCATTTTAAAAATCAGCAAACCGACGCCATAAAGGCGGCAATACAAAAACAGTCTGAGAAGGCGTACGCCCGTTATGCGGATTTCCGAGGAGAGAGAAGGGCAGAGCTGGGCCTTCCTGTGAAACGGGATATACTGGGATACTGGGAATCCTGTCTGGAAAGAAACGTGCTGCCGGGCGTGGAGGATATGGTATCTGTAAAGATTGCGGAGCAGGAAGAGGCAGAAATCCTGTTTCCCTATCTGCTGGAAGCCTGGATGGAGGTACCGGATTTTGCAGACTGGCTGCATGGCCTGCTGTCAGCCAGCGGGCAGGAGGAGACGCTGAACCTGGTGAAAGAGCTGGGTGAGCGTATGCAGGGCCTGGCCCGTCTGACAGAAGAGCTGAAGCAGCGGAGGCTGACAGATATTGTAAGGCCTTTGAGTGCCGGACAGGTCATGGATGCCGGCTGTTCATGCAGCGAAAAGGATATCAGACGTTATTTTATGGTCAACAACCGATTCCCGGTGATGCTGAAAGTCATCAGCGCAGAGCAGGATGTACCTCATGAACAGGTGTTTCAGAAGATGTCAGAACTGGTGGAAGCGGGCTATCCGGTGATCCTTTCCGGCTACGGCGGTCTGGGTAAGACAAGCCTGATGATGCAGATGGCAGTGCGGTGGACCGCTCTGGGGAGGCCGGCTTTCTGGCTTTCTCTTTCCTCTGACCGTATCCTGACAGAGTCGGATGCGGAAGTCCTTTATCAGGAGCTTGCAGCTTATACAGCCTGCGGAGGGCGGATACTGCTATGTATCGACAATCCCTTTGAGGGCCGTACTTCCTTTTCCAACCTGCGGAAAATGTGGCAGGATACAGCCGGGGTACAACTGGTGATGGCAGAGCGTACCAACCGGCTTTCCATGCTTGCCGATCCTTCTCAGGATACTTTGCTGGACTGGTTTGACGATGCCAGAGTACTGCTGCTGCGGGGAAAGGGACAAAAACACCGGTCTTATCAGTTAAAAGATTATGAAATCTTTTCCTTTTGGGAACAGCCGGGCAGAAAAAAAGAAATTCTGAAAAAGTGCACCTCTTTTCTGGTCCGGGACGGACTGATCGGGGAGACAGATCAGGATGGTATCATTCGGGAGACATTGGCGGCTTATGACAAAGACTCTGTCAGTCTGGTGGAACTGATCTACCGGACTTTGTTTGCATTTCAAAAGAGCGTTTCGAAACCGGAGGAGATCAAACTGGACTGGGAAGAATGGGGAAGCTGCCTGCGGGAAGAATTTCCGGAGATCGGAAACTCTTTGTCATTGTATGGAGTGATCGCCGTCTTTAAACTTTTTAACACACCTATGCCCCTGTCTTTGTTCTGTAGACATTTTGGCCTGGCGGAGCACCGGATGAAAAATTGTCTGAGAGAGCATCTTTTGTCCCAGCACATCGAACCGGTGATTTACAAAGAGGAGAGTCAGACCCTGCAGCCTAAGCATGATGTGATCGCGGAGCTGTTCTTTCTCTTTCACAAACAAAGAGTATCGGTCAATTCCCTGATATCGGATTTGCTGGACAGCATGAACGAAGAGGAAATGGAGCTGCTTTTGCAGAATATGGTGGTAAAAAAAGTGATCAGGGAAAAGAATAACCATTATGTGGGAGAAATCGCTTATTGGGAATTTATGGAACAGATCATGGGACGGGTGGAGCAGGGAGAGGTGAACCTGACAGGCGAGGCGGCGGCTTACCTGTGTCTGGGGTATCTGTGGGCAGGACAGCAGAAACCGCGCGCCGGAAGCGATGCCAGAATAGCAACAGTACTTGCGCAGATGGCGCCGGATATCAGCCTGGATATTGTCTTTTTGAAGCTCTATGCAGAGTGGGGGATCTGGGCACGCAGCATAAAAGATGATAAACTTGCCGAAGAAAAGTTCCGGGCGGTGATAGAAACCGATACGGAAAATGTGATTGCACGGACGGAACTGGGGAGACTGCTGGCAAAGAAGAAAGGGCGGGAAAAAGAAGCAGAGAGAGTGCTGCGGGAAGCAATGAAGATAGAACGAAAGCATATTCAGTCACGGACAGAACTGGGAAAGCTGCTTGCGAAGCAGGCGGGGCGTGAAAAAGAAGCGGAAAAAGTGCTGCGGGAGGCAATGAAAATAGAACCAAAGCATATCCAGTCGCGGACAGAGTTGGGCAGGCTGCTTGCCAGAGAGGCGGGGCGTGAAAAAGAAGCGGAAGAAGTGCTGCGGGAGGCAATCGCAATAGACCCGAAAAATCTGCATCCCCATACGGAACTGGGCAGGCTGCTTGCAAAGCAGGCGGGGCGTGAAAAAGAAGCGGAAGAAATGCTGCGGAAGGCGATAAGGATTGATTCAAAAAATTTGCCTCCCTATACAGAACTGGGCAGGCTGCTTGCGAAGCAGAAAGGACGGGAAAAAGAAGCGGAAGAAGTGCTGCGGGAGGCAATGGGGATAGATGCAGAGGACATCCAGTCACGAACAGAATTGGGGAGACTATTGTGGAAGCAGTTGGGGCGGGAAAAAGAAGCGGAAGAAGTACTACGGAAGGCAATACAAATAGAACCGGAAAATGTGTATTTGCATACAGAACTGGGCAGGCTGATTTTAAAACAGCCTGGACGGGAAAAAGAGGCAGAACAAGAATTTCGGAAAGTAATGGAAACAAATTCCAGGGATATACATGCACGTACCGCACTTGCAGGACTCTACGAGAAACAGGGCAAAAAGAAGGATGCGGCAGCATTGTATCAGCAGATATGCGAATATGCTCCCCATGATTCCTACGGAAGGAGGGGACTGGAGCGGCTTAAGGATTATTTATGACAATGGAATATCCATGAAGCATGCTTTTTAGTGTCCGGGGAGGGATGAGATCAAAACAGCATATCGGTCAGGTATCGGTAGATTTCCTGGTTTTTCTCCTGCCAGTTGTCGCAGATGTCAGCCGCCATATCTTCCAGCGGGACAGTCAGGCGGATGCTGACCAATGTGCTTCCGTTTTCGGTTGCGGTCATCTCTGCGGTAAATTCTCCTTCGGCGGATTTGTGATAGGCGGCCTGCACCGATACTTCTCTGCGCAGCTCCAGTTTATGGGCCTGCAGGTATTGGTCTGCTTCTTTTTTGATGTCAGGATGGATGCGGCTGCCGAAAAAAGTCAGGGTCTGTCTGCCTTCCCCGGTGATGGTCAGATAGGTCCGGTTGCCTTTGGTACTGGTCTGGATAAGCTCTGCCTCGGACAATTCCGAAATGGCCTGCTGGAGAGTAAGGAAACCTGTGTATTCTTTTTCCAGAATAAAGTCGCTGATCTGGGCATTGGTCAGAGGAAAGGAAACCCGGTTTAACATATACAGAACGATCAGCTTATAAAGAGTAAAAGATTTTTGTGCCATAGACGGTTTCCTTTCTATATTCTTATACATCGTGACAAGAGTTGTATTGTCTTAACAGCTCTGTAAATGAGAATTTGAATACCACGATTTTATGAGCGTCTATTGCTCACCGTGGGTTTTCAATAAAATCCTCCAAAAGCCTTGAAAACAAAGGATTTTTTACAGTGTGTTCGCCTTATCCCTTTATTCGCTTCCACACAAGTTTACCCTTACCCTGACTATTCATAAGGGCAAAAGCAAGGGCAAGAAAACCTCGCAACAGGATATAACAGTGTGTGGCAATCGGAGAACTGTGACGTATGTGCGAATATATTATAGCGGAGGATTTCACTATGGACAAGTACATTTTTAACGAGAATAACAGCCTATGGTATGAACTCGTTGGCGACTACTATTTCCCCTGTCTGGCTGTACCCGCTGAAGAAAAACAGTCGGTCGGCGTGTG
>VSOB01000050.1 GCA_009774625.1 Lachnospiraceae bacterium | reverse complement strand
AAACAGTATTAGATCCAGCGTATTTAAAAAAATAAAGATTTTATATACCTGCTGCCACTCCCAAAACCGCCCAGTGTTTTGCTCATTCCCATCCGCAAAAACCTGTCCGCTTTCCTGCTGGGCAAAACGAATGTTTCCATCTGGCGAAACCCTCATTTTACCCATCAGCCGTGACAGCAGGTATAACACACTACACTTTGCAAGCAAAGTCGTGTGCCAAAGGGGTACCCTTTGGAAACCCTATTTTGTCGGCGTGTGTAGCCACACTTCCTCCAAAATGCAAAATAAGCGGCATAGGCCAGCCCGTTCCTGGTGGTTGATCTATGCAGCTTATTTTCTCGTATGGGTCTCTTACTCTATCGCCCATATTAACCGTTCTGTTTTATCACTTCCGTATGTACCGTACTTTTGCTGATTCCGAACTGCCTCGCCGTCTGCCGGACTGTCGCATTGTTTTCGATAATATATCTGGCGATACCCACTGCCCTCTCCTCAATATAATCCTTCAAAGGAAATCCCCCTGAACACATTGTTTTTACAATGTATGCAGGGAAAACCATCCCTATGACTTGCTTACATTGATAACCTGACCGAGTTAATCCCCTGCCGCAGGGGATGCAGATCCGCAGGCAGTCAGGTATATGATTTGAGCCTCGCGGCACTTGTCAGACATCCGTATCGCAGCAGCAGTCCGTTTACACGTAGGAAGCAAAGACTTTCAAACCGTAATCATCTCTGTCAATATCTTGTTAAAAAGCCCTGCGCAAACTCCAATGCAATCGGGTAAATCTTTCGTCCCCAGCGTCCAACATGGGAAGTATCGGCTTCAGCCAGAATGATGACGCCGGGCTGCATATCCGGAACGACAGCCGCGTGATAATCCGTCAGCATGACAATATCCCCCACCCGTAATGCTTCAGGGGCACCGTATTACATGACCTGCGCATCTTCAAACCTGTTCTTCCTCTGAAACGTCGCCTTTTGTTTCTCCTAAAGTATCATATGGCAGTCTACCCTCTGCCTGGCCTGTCATGATGTAATGCTGAAACAGTATTTCCGCATCAGTTCCGAATACTGCCGCCACATCCGGATTCCGCTCCGCATAATACTCTGCATCAATTGTCGCATCGCCTATCGTTACGGGCTGCTCCTTGACCGTCATCGCAGTGCCCGAAACCATCACTGCAGCGGTTATTACAGCGACAGCTTTTTGAAAGTTTTTCCTCTTTTCTTAATCCTTTCATAACATGTATTTTTTCAGACGATACAATATAATTTTGCCTTTTCTTCTTATCCCCGTCAACATAGTGCTTTCGTCCCGCTTCTCAAAAAATAAGTGATTTTTTTCTCCTTTCATGTTATAATGCCGAAAGAAATGTCACCGCGCCGAGCGCAGCGAGTGTGCATCCCCCGGAGGGGCCGTGTCCGCTTACGGACATGGCATAATGCCGAAAGAAATGTCACCGCGCCGAGCGCAGCGAGTGTGCATCCCCCTGGAGGGGCCGTGTCCGCTTGCGGACATGGCATAATGCCGAAAGAAATGTCACCGCGCCGGGCACAGCGAGTGTGCATCCCCCGGAGGGGCCGTGTCCGCTTGCGGACATGATTTATGACAGAGATATATGGAAGCGGACAGAGCCGCTTCCCATTCGTGAATTATCCTGCAGAAGGAAATATGCTTTTCTTTCTGCAAACTCAGGAGGCAAACATGTTCAGAAAAGCACAGAAAAGTATGCCAAAGGGCCTGCGGATCATTATCGTAGGCTGTGGTAAAGTTGGCACGACCCTGATTGAACAATTGTCGCGGGAGGGTCATGACATTACCATCATTGACCAGAATGGGGATATCGTACAGACGATGAGCAGTCTGTATGATGTGATGGGAGTTGTGGGAAATGGCGCCAGCTATGGAGTCCAGATGGAGGCCGGTATCGAAAATACGGATCTGATTATTGCCGTGACCGACTCCGATGAATTGAATCTGCTCTGCTGTACGGTAGCCAAGCGTGTCGGCGACTGCGCCGCCATCGCCAGAGTCCGTAACCCCGATTATGGAAAAGAAGTCGGTTATCTGCGGGAAAAACTGGGGCTTGCCATGATTATCAATCCCGAATTGGAAGCGTCGGCAGAAGCCGCCCGTATCCTGTACATGCCCACAGCCCTGGAGGTCAATTCCTTTGCACACGGGCAGGCAGAAATGATTAAATTCAAAGTACCTGAAGGCAATAAGCTGGCCGGTATCCCCATTGCGCTTCTGGGCAAGGACATCACGGAAAACATTCTCATCTGTGCCGTGGAACGGGGCGGTGAAGTTTATATCCCTTCCGGTAATTTTAAAGTAGAAGCAGGAGATATCATCTCCTTTGTCGCTTCCAGAATGATGGCAAAAGCCTTTCTGGAACATATCGGTTTTAAAACCAATCAGGTGAAAAATACCATGATTATCGGCGGCGGCAAGGCTGCTTATTACCTGGCCAAACAGCTTCTTCATATGGGCATTTCCGTTAAGATCATTGAAAGCAGCCGGGCACGCTGTGAAGAACTCAGTGTTCTTTTGCCCAAAGCCATCATTATCAACGGAGATGGTACCGATGAAGAGCTGCTGAAGGAGGAAGGCATCGAATATGCCGAATCCTTTGTTCCCCTTACCGGTATTGATGAGGAAAATATCATGCTCACTATGTATGCACGGCAGGTTTCCAATGCCAAAGTCATCACCAAGATCAACCGGATGACATTCCGGAATGTGATCAACGGACTGGATCTGGGCAGTGTGATCTATCCCCGTTATATTACCTCGGAGGCTATCATCGCCTATGTCCGTGCCAAAAAAGACTCCATGAACAGCAACATCGAAACCCTTTATCATATGTTTGATCACCGGGTGGAGGCCATAGAGTTCCGGGTATACGAAAAATCCGGCATCACAGGGATTCCGTTGAAAGACCTTTCTCTGAAAAAGGGCCTTCTGATTTCTTTTATCAACCGCAACGGCGCCATTATCATCCCCAGCGGACATGACTCCATCGAAGTGGGGGATACGGTTATGATCGTTACCACCCATACCGGTTTCAACGATCTGCAGGATATTTTAAAATAGCGGAGGAAATCAGAATCATGAACAGTTCGATGATACGTTTGATTTTGGGAAATGTATTAAAGGTGGAAGCCATTCTGATGCTTCTCCCCTGTCTGATCGCAGTCATTTACAGAGAACCGGTAGGCATTTATTATCTGGGCGTTGCTTTTCTCTGCCTGTTGCTTGGTTTGCTGATGACCCACAGAAAGCCCAAAAATCTGGTCTTTTATTTAAAAGAAGGCTGTATCGCCACTTCCCTGAGCTGGATTTTTCTCAGCTTTTTCGGTGCTCTGCCTTTCTGGCTCTCCGGTGAGATCCCGTCCCTGACTGATGCTTTATTTGAAACGATCTCCGGCTTTACCACCACCGGCGCCAGCATTCTGGCCGATGTGGAAGCCCTGTCCCATACCGCACTTTTCTGGCGCAGTTTTACCCACTGGATCGGAGGTATGGGGGTACTTGTATTTTTGATGGCCATTATCCCATTGAGCGGCGGCTCCAACATCAACCTGATGCGGGCGGAAAGCCCCGGCCCTTCTGTGGGAAAGCTGGTTCCCAAAATGAAATACACAGCCCGTATCCTGTACTTTATTTATTTCGCTATGACCCTTCTGGAACTGTTTTTGCTGATCGCTGGAGGTATGCCGGTCTTTGACGCACTGGCCACCTCTATGGGTACCGCCGGCACCGGCGGCTTCGGCATCAGGGCCGACAGTATGATGAGCTATTCTCCCTATCTGCAATGGGTTGTGACGATTTTTATGATCCTGTTCGGCGTAAATTTCAACGCCTACTATTTTATGATCTTTCATAATTTCAAAAAAGCCTTCGCTATGGAAGAAGTACGGTACTATCTGGGCATCATTGCCGCTGCCATTGCCATTGTCTTTTTTGAAACCCTCAGCCTTTACGGCACTGCTTTTGAAACACTGACCCATGCTTCCTTTCAGGTAGCATCCATTATCACCACCACCGGATTTTCCACCGTGGACTTTAACATCTGGTCACAGGCCAGCAAAACTGTCCTTGTCCTGCTGATGTTTATCGGTGCCTGCGCAGGCAGTACCGGCGGCGGTATCAAGGTATCCCGCTTTGTGATCCTGGTCAAAACACTGGGTAAGGAAATGACTTCCTACATCCATCCCAAAAGCATCAAAAAGATCAAATGCGAGGGAAAACCGGTGGAGCATGAGGTGGTACGCTCCATCAACGTATATTTTATTACTTTTATGATCGTTTTCTCTGCCTCTGTACTGGCAATCTCTTTTGAAGAAAAGGATCTGGTCACCAACTTTACTGCTGTGGCCGCCACCATTAACAACATAGGGCCAGGTCTGGAGCTGGTGGGCCCCACCCAGAACTTCGGCCTCTTTCACCCGGTCAGCAAATTTGTGCTGATGTTTGATATGCTGGCAGGCCGCCTGGAACTGTTTCCACTGTTGATCCTGTTCCATCCCGCCGTCTGGAAAGACCTGTTTACCCAAAAGGTCACTGCCCGGAAACGATAAGACACATCGGAGTGCCAAAAGCCTTTTGACACTTGAATCCCATATATTAAAAATAACCCCCATCCCGCAGCAGGATGGGGGTATCTGTTTCATGAAATTATGGTCTGCTGTTTTATCCCTCAGCCCTGCCACTGTCCGCTCAGCTCCTGATAGAGCCGTTTGGCATAGCTGTCTGTCATACCGCAGATATCATCCGTCACAAGCAACAGGCGCAGGTACAGCTTTTCGGTTTCTGATTTATCTTTGGAATAAAGTCGGTAAATCGCAAGATAATTTCTGGAAATCAGTGACATCAGTTTTTCCTGTACTGCCGTCTGCGTCCGGTCGGTATCATAATACAGTACTGCATGGACAAACTCATCCAGAAGAAACGAGAGAATCTTTTCCGCTGCGATCTCCAGCTTCAGAATGGGTTTGGATACAAACGCATACCGGTATGCGATGTCTCCCAGCACATGTGCCATCCGCTCTCCCTCTGTCCCGGACAGCAGCCCTCTTGTATGGGTTCCTGCCATAATCGCCTGATAATTTCCCGCAAAGCCTCCGGTGGCGCTGGCAATCAGATGTCCCTGTACCTGTACGATCCAGTTCTGCACCGCATACTCCTCCGGCGCGTTTTCTCCCCTGTCCACAGCCCGTTTATATTTATCCTCCAGTTTCTGTACCAGCCGGTTATAGGCATCCTCCTCTTCCCCGGACTCTCCGGCGGCCCGCAGCTCTTTCAGCAGATCGGTAAAAGAGATACAGCCCTTTTTAAAGGCATCCTCAATATCAGCCGTCAGGTAAGCGATATCGTCCGCCGCTTCCAGAATATAAGAAAGGGGATGACGGCTGCCCTCTGTTCCCAATGCTTCCTGTATCTGCTCAAAGACTTCCCTGTCCGCATAAAAATATCCCATCTTTTTGGTTTTGATGTCTCCGCTCTCTTTGTTGATTTCCAGAGAGGACACCGGGTACTTGATGATCGTCCCCAACAGGGCTTTGGTCAGATTCATACCATGCTCATCCACCAGATAGTGCAGTTTTGTGACCAGACGCAGTGCCTGTGTGTTCCCTTCAAAGGCATAAAAATCCTGCTGCATTTGCGGGGTCAGTATTTCTGTCAGCGCTTTCCCTTTATATGTAATCAGTTTCAGATTTTCCAGAAACCAGTCCCGGATTACGGTTTCCCCGAAATGGCCGAAGGGCGGATTTCCAATGTCATGCAAAAGCCCCGCACACTGCAGGATATTGCAGATATCCGCTACATAGGAAGGCTGAAAGCTCTTATCTCCTATGATCTTTATGATATGCTGGGCAATGTTCTGTCCCAGGGATTTCCCATAAGAAGAAACTTCCAGAGAATGTGTCAGTCTGGTCCGGATAAAATCACTTCTGTCCAGCGGAAATACCTGGGTTTTATCCTGCAGGCGCCTGAACGACGCACTTTGTATGATCCTGTGATAATCTTTTTCAAACTCTGTCCGCAAATCGTTGGAGCCGCTTCCCCGATAGCTGCGGATCCTGTCATCACATAGCAGCCTTTGCCATTCCATATCCTTATACAATCCTCCGCACTGACAAAATCTCTTTATATGTAGCAGATGTTATTTTTATTCCGGTCCGCTGGGTGCTGGCATGTACGATATACCCGTTGCCGATGTACATTCCCACATGTCCTGCATAACAGATCAGATCGCCCGGCTGGGCATCCGCATAGGATACACTGGCGCCGCAGCTTCTCTGCGCCGAGGAATTGCGGGGGATGGAAATGCCAAAGTCTCTGTATACAGCCTGAGTAAAACCGGAGCAGTCCGCACCGTTTGTCAGGCTGGTGCCGCCGGGTACATAAGGATTTCCGATAAACCGGCAGGCATAGGAAGCGATCTCTTTCCCTTTGGCGCCGCCCGATGCACTGTTAATCAGCGAAAGTACCTCGCACTGGCCGTACCGGCAGATTTACTGGGAGTGGTGGCGGTGTTTTTCTCACTGCTGCCCTTATTTTCGTTTTTCTTTTTCCGTTCCGCTTCTTCCCTGGCCTTCCGCTCTGCCTCTTCCTTTGCTTTTCTGGCCGCTTCTTCCGCCTCAAGCTGTTTGATCTGGGCAGTCTGCTGCTTGATCAACGCTTTATAAGCCGCTGCGGACTGACGGATCTGGGCAATCTGTACTTCAAAGTTTTCCGCCTCCGCCCGTTTGGCTTCCAGAGCTTCCTCCAGCGCTGCTTCTTCTTCCTTCAGTTCGAACTCTTCCGCTTCCAATGCAGACTTTTCTTCCTCCAGCGCCTCCTTCAGATCCGCCACTTCCTGACGGGTTTCCTGATACTGCAAAAGCAGTTTCCTGTCATAGGCATACAGCTTTTCGATATAATCTGCCTTATTCATCATATCACTGATGCTCTTGGATTCGAACAGAAGCTGGGCATAGGTGCTGTTTCCCTTTTCATACATGAATTTGATCCGCTTCTTCATGGCCTCGTACTGCGTCTCTTCCCTCTTGATGGCGTCCTCCAGCTCCTCCTGCACCTGTACGATCTCTTCTTTTTTATTCTCGATTTCTTCTTCCAGCAGGGCGATACTGCTCATCAGTTCCACAAGTGTACCATCCAGCTCATCAATCTCCTCTTCCACCGCATCTTTCTTGCCTTCCAGCCCTGCGGCCTGTCCATTGATGGCGTTTAACTGATTCTGCGTCTCTGCAAGCTGCTGTTTCAGCTCAGAAATCGTGGCCGCATAGGCAGGCATAATCTGCGCCAGACCAATGATCAGTACCAGCAATATACAAAGCGCCTTTTTCTTCATGTATCTCACCTGCCTTCCAGCTCTGTCCGGCCCGTCGGATGCTTATGCCGCCTCTTTTGCTGCGCCCGGCATCCGGCCCTGACTTTTGTCATATTTTTTACAGATCGCAGTTTTTAACCGTTCTGGGAAACGGTACCACATCCCGGATATTCCCCATGCCGGTCAGATACATTACGCATCGTTCAAACCCCAGGCCAAATCCGGCATGGCGTGCGCTGCCGTATTTGCGCAGATCCAGATAAAAATCATAATCCTCCTGCTTCAGCCCCAGTTCCTTCATCCGCTCCGTCAGCAGTTCCAGATTATCCTCCCTCTGGCTTCCGCCGATGATTTCCCCGATGCCCGGCACCAGACAATCCATTGCAGCCACCGTCTTTTTATCCTCATTCAGTTTCATATAGAAGGCTTTGATTTCCTTTGGATAATCGGTCACAAAAACAGGTCGTTTAAACTCCTGCTCTGTCAGATACCGCTCATGCTCAGTCTGCAGATCGCAGCCCCAGGATACCTTATATTCGAACTCATCATTGTGCTGTTCCAGAATCCGGACAGCCTCCGTATAAGTCACATGGGCAAAATCCGAATCCGCCACATGATGCAGTCGCTCCAGCAAGCCCTTGTCCACAAACTGATGAAAGAAATTCATCTCTTCCGGTGCATGCTCCAGCACATAACGGATGATATATTTAATCATGCTTTCCGCCAGCACCATGTCATCCTCCAGATCCGCAAAGGCGATTTCCGGCTCAATCATCCAAAATTCTGCCGCATGACGGGTGGTATTGGAGTTTTCCGCCCGGAATGTAGGTCCGAATGTATATACATTGCGGAATGCCATCGCAAACGTTTCCACATTTAACTGGCCGCTGACCGTGAGATTCGTCTCTTTACCGAAGAAATCCTGGCTGTAATCTGTCTTTCCTTCTTTTGTCATCGGCAGATGTTCCATATCCAGCGTAGTAACCCGGAACATTTCCCCGGCGCCTTCACAGTCGCTTCCCGTAATCAGAGGGGTATGCACATAGACAAAGCCCCGTTCCTGGAAAAACTGATGAATCGCATAGGCGATCAGAGAACGCACCCGGAATACTGCCTGAAAGGTATTGGTACGGGGACGCAGATGGGTCATGGTACGCAGATATTCCAGGCTGTGCCGCTTTTTCTGCAGCGGATAATCCGCTGTGGATTCCCCTTCGATCTCCACACACTCTGCCTGAATCTCAAAGGGCTGCTTTGCCTGGGGCGTTTCCACCAGCGTTCCTGTAATCACCAGTGCGCTGCCCACGTTGAGCCGGCTGATCCTGTCAAAATTCACCAGCCTGTCACTGTACACGATCTGCAGCGTTTCAAAAAAGGAGCCGTCATGCAGCACGATAAAGCCAAAAGTTTTGGAATCTCTGACACTTCGTACCCAACCCCCTACTGTAATTTTCTTTCCGAGAAATGTTTCCTTTTCCCGATACAACTCTCTGATACTTACCAATTCCATAGTTTTCAGTTCCTTCCTCCGGCCTCCTGGCCCCATTGTCAATCCGGGGCAGAGCTTCTCCGCCCGCGTTTTCTTTCTGATTGTCCCTTACTGTGCTTTTCTCAATATTCGCTGACCACTGCCTGCTCCCGCAGAAATGCCAGCACCTTGTCACACATCACATAATCCTCATAATTGTCATAATCCAGATCCGCCTTCAGTGCATCCACACTTTCATAGCCTCCGGCCTGCGCCTGCTCTGACAGCATAGTATCCACTTCCTCCTGACTTACCGTGATCCCTTCCGCATTGGCCACCGCCTGCAGCATAATGGACTCCCGGCAGGACTCTGCCGCGCCGGCTCTCGCCTCTTCTTCAAAGCCTTCCATATTGTAGCCCTGGGCATTGATATACTCCTCCAGCGTCATACCGCTCAACGCCGCAATCCGGGACATGCGTCTCACCACTCTGTCATAATACTGATCCACCATTGCCTTCGGCGGGTCTTTCTTAAAACTGCATCCGCTCATCACCTGGCCGATCAGCGCATCCTCCACATTTCTGTCATAGGTATTTTTCATTTCCTCATCCAGCAGACTTTGGATATACGATTCGTACTCTTTCACCGTATTGCAGCCAACATCCAGAGACTGGACAAATGCATCGGTCAGCTCCGGTGTCTGCTGTGTCTGAATGCTGTTTACCGTAACTGTAAACACCACTGGTACTCCGGACAGATCCGGATTGCGCTCATACGGGTCAGGGAACTGTAAAGTCAGATCTTTTGTCTCACCCCTGCTCACACCCACCAGTCCGTCCTCAAAGCCTTCAATAAAAGCATGGCTTCCAAGCTGCAGCTCATAGCCCTGGGAAGAGCCTCCTTCAAACAGCTCCCCGTCAATCCGGCCTTCAAAGTCGATGTTGACAACATCGCCCACATTGGCTCCTGCGCCGTCCGCCGCTTCCACCCACTGGGGATGGCTGCTCAGGATATAGCCGATATAATTCTGCCGCAGCTCTTCTGTCACCTCTGACTGCGCCGGCACCGATATTTCGATTCCTTTATATTCGCCAAGCTTCACATAGCTTCCTGTTTTCATCTCGGACAAAACCGCCGTCTCACTTCCGCATCCGCCCAGAAGCAGCACGGATACCATCATCCCTATCCATACAACAAGCCTCTTTCTCATACACCTTCTCCTTCTTTTTCGTGAAATATTATTGTACCACGAAATCCCTGTTATTACAATAAGGGGGACAACAGACGGCACACCTGTTCTTTGAAACGCACGATCAGTCCGCGGGATGCATACAGATCTCTGGTAATACAGGTACACACCTCCAGATCTTTCTGAAAAGCCTCCACCATTTTTACCGCTTCCTTCTCGTCATAGACCACCGCATTGACCTCAAAATTGAGCTTGAAACTGCGGATATCCATATTGGCCGTCCCATAACACAATACCTGCTCATCCACGATCAGTCCTTTGGCATGCAGAAAACCATTGTCATAGGTATAGCACTTTGCGCCCGCCATCACCAAATCACCGATGTAGGAATAGGTTGCCCAGTAGACAAACGGATGATCCGGCTTACAGGGAATCATAATATTCACCTCCACGCCGGAGTAGGCGGCAACCACCAGAGCGCTGAAAATCGCATCGTCCGGAATAAAATACGGCGTCTGGATATAAATGCTTTTTTCCGCTTTGTTGATCAGGCGCAGATAATTATTTCTCACATTCTGGAGATTGGAATCGGGACCGCTGGAAATGATCTGTATCTGACTCTTTCCCAGTCTCTTCTCCGGCTGCCGGAAATACCGTTCCTCTTCATCCGGCAGACTGTCCCTGGAGGCATAGTTCCAGTCCAGGATAAAGCGGACATGCAGATTGGCCACTGCCGCCCCTTCAATACGCAGATGGGTATCTCTCCAGTACCCGAAACGGTCATCCAGTCCCACATACTCCTTGCCCACATTAAAGCCGCCCACATAACCCACGCAGCCGTCTATCACCGCGATTTTCCTGTGGTTGCGGTAATTGATACGAAGATTCAGCGGTCCTAACAGCGGCGGGAAAAACACAGCCGTATGGATGCCGCAGTCCCGGAGTTTCTGCCAGAACCGTCTGGAAACAAACCGGCCTCCCATACCGTCGCAGAGAATGCGGATTTCCACGCCTTCCTTTGCCTTTTCCACCAGCACGTCGGAAATGCGCTGAAACAGTACATCGTTTTTGATAATATAATACTGGATGTGGATAAACTCTCTGGCCTGTTTCATATCCTCAATCAGTGCGCCGAATTTCTCATTTCCATCGGTAAAAATCCGGATTCGGTTATTGTCTGTCAGCATGGCGCCTGCACTCTCCAGATTATAATAAATCAAATCGGAATATTTTTTCAGATGGGGCCACTCTTCCTGCAGCGTTCTCGTCCGAATGCTGGCTTCCTGACTGCGGATCGCTTCATGGATATGATCTTCCAGCTCTTTTGTGCGGAACATTCTGCTCTTGTGCATATCTCCGCCGATCAGCAGGTAAAAAACAAACCCTGCCACCGGGATAAAATACAGAATCAGCAGCCAGGTCCATACAGAAGCCGGATTTTTCCTCTGAAAAAAAATAATCACAATCGACAATAGGCAATTAATCACCAGTAAATGTTGAAACGGGAATGATAACAGATCCCAGACGTTTTTCCAAACCATGTCAAAATTCATATATCTGCCTCCGAATCCTGTTCCAGTATACCACGATTGCTTTGTTTAAATCCACTTTTTCTTGCTTTCTTTCATATTGAATGGTAAAATACTTTACAGTCCACACACAGTTTCACAGTTTCACAGTTACACAGTTATACAGTCACACAGCCGGCATTATCCTGACAGCAGGATTCAGATGCCGGTCAACGCAGGAGGGTTATTGTGAGTACAGGAACCATTGTATTATTGTGCATATTGGCAGTTCTTATCATTGCCATCGCGGTACTTTATTTTTTAGGCAAAAAGGCACAAAAAAAACAAAAAGAACAGCAGGAGCAGATCGAAGCCAACAAACAGTCGGTGTCCATGCTGATTATCGACAAAAAGCGAATGCCGATGAAGGATTCCGGGCTTCCCCAGTTTGTCATTGATCAGACGCCCAAATATCTCCGCCGTTCCAAACTGCCTATCGTTAAAGCCAAGGTAGGCCCCCAGATTATGTCGCTGGTTTGTGATGAAAAGATCTTCGACTCCGTTCCGGTCAAAAAAGAAGTCAAAGCTATGGTCAGCGGAATCTATATCGTCAGTGTCAGAGGACTCCACGGAAAGCCCGTTCAGACTGCAGCGCCGAAAAAAAAGGGCTTCTTCAAACGGGCGCTGGAAACCGCCCAGGAAAAAGCCGGCGCCAAACCGGTGAAATAATCAAACCCACGGATGCATTGACAAATGGATGCAAAGAACCCCGGTATTTTAAAAAATACCGGGGTTTTCCGACGGTGTGACAGCGCTGCCTGGCGACAGCAGTTTCCCGGAACAGGGCAGCCCCTGATTACAATGCATTCACCACCCCGATAAAAACCGGAATATTGGTATCGTTTTCCAATATCATATAGACAAAGGGCCTGTTCAGACATACCTGATGCTGCTCCGGCAGCATCCCTCCTCTTGCCATCTCCACTGCCGTAGCCGCTCCCGCTTTTGTTCCCAGCCCGTCCACCGTAATGTTGGTTTTATGAATGACCCGGCTGATCATGACCGGCCCGCTCTCTTCACTGCAGAGATTGCTGAAATCCGCCCGGCTTCCGTCAAAGGCATATTGCATACCCATAGACTGCAGGATTTCACTCAGCTCTGCACTGTATTCCACCTGGAAAGCAGGCAAAACAGCCTGCACAGTCTCCTCTCGTTTTCCCTCCAGAAGAGCCTGCAATTTCTCTCCGTCCAACGCGGTTACAAACGCTCCCGGACTGGTTCCCTCCTTTGGCAAAAACGCTGCAAAACGATAGCCGTCCTGATATGGTTTGACAAAACCTGTTACATCTTCTCCTTCGATATAACCGATTTCTGTGGAGTGCATCATGGATACTGTCGTTTCCTGCCCGTTCTGATTCACAAAAATACCGTCGCGAATCTGATATTCTGTATATTCATCTTTCCACTTTGCATCAAAGGAAACCGCATTCAGCAGGTATAACACCGCATCTTTCGGTATCTCTCCCAGTATCGTTTCGATCTGTCCGTCTGTTTTTTCCCTGACCCACTCATTGATCTCCGTCAATGTATCCTGATCAAAAGGCGCCTGTCGTACCTGAGCGTCAAAAAAGACCCTGCTGTTTTCCAGAAAGCTCTCTTTCACAAAAGCCTCTCCTTCGTCTCCGGAAATCCAGACCCCATTGGCAAGTTTCAGGCTTCCGCCTGTCGTATCGGCAAGCCCTTCTCTCCACACTTTCAGATTTTCATTCAGATCATCCATCGTCTGCCCGTCAGCCAGTACAGAAAGCATCTGAGACTGTGTCTCTCCACCGGCTCCGTTTGCAGTCATAGCAAGCGCCGACAGTACTGACGCCGGAGAGAGCATGACATTTCCCTCTTCTGCTTCCATTGCCTGCTGCAGCAGCGAAACGGTAAATCCATATGTATCTGTGCAGAATATCTCTGACGGCGTCCCCTCCGGCGCCTTTTTGTCAGACACTTGCAACGCCTCTGTCTGCATATCATTTTCCTCATACCTTACCGGGTCCGCTTCCGGCTTCCGGCCTGCTTCATTGTTACCGTCTGCGCTCCCGCAGCCCCAGAGCAGAACTGCCAGCAATACACATAATAAATATCCTCTTTTTTTCATCTCTTGCCTCTTATCTCTCAGGAACACTCCTTAGCCCGCACATCCATGGAAATCTGACAGTCCGCCAGGTGCTCATAGTTAATTTCCAGCGCATAGTCCACATTGACATGAATCTGATGTTCATTTTCCTCCACACAGATCTGCCTGGTATCAATACCGATCAGAATGCTTCCGAAAGGCGTTTTGTAATCCGTCACATTTTTCTTTTTTTCCTCAAAAATCATATGCACATTCACCAGCCCTTTTTTGGTCAGGTCCAGCGTCTGCCCGTTCCATTTGATGATATTTTTGGTGGTATCCCGGAAGCCCTCCACAGCCTCTTCATAGATCACATAATGATGGTTATTTTTTTTATAATATTCTGCAGCCGTCACGGTTTCCAGATCATTGGCATCATTTTCGCCCTCAAACTGCAGTCCTTTGATGAAAAGCAATACATCCTTTGTCATATGTTTCCCTCTAATATTCTTCTATGTTGATTATTTTTGCCGACAAAATCCCGTATTTGATAATGGAATTGGCAAACCGGATAAACTTCTCCGCCGCGTCGCTGACAAAAAAACGATACCGGTCCACACCCAGTCCCGGCTTTGACCGGTTCAGCATATCCTCCGTTTCCAACAGCTCCCGCAGCTCCCGGGCTGTCTCGTAGGCAGGGTTTACCAGAGTAACCCCCTCTCCCATCACTCTGCCCACTGCTGCCCGGATCAGCGGATAATGCGTGCATCCCAAAATCAGTGTGTCGATACCGCTGTCAATCAGACTGCTTAAATACCGCATGGCAATCTCGTCAGTCACCGGATCGTTCAGCAGTCCTTCCTCCACCAGAGGTACGAACAGCGGACATGCCTTACCCATTACCTCTGCACTGTTGTCCTGTTCCTGTATGTATCGTGTATAGATTTGGCTGCCTATGGTGGCTTCCGTACCAATCACGCCGATGCGTCCGTTTTTTGTGGCGTCAATGGCCGCCTTCGCACCGGGCTTTACCACCCCGATCACCGGTATTTCACTTTCCCGCTCGATCTCATCCATCGCATAGGCGCTGGCCGTATTGCAGGCCACCACAATCGCCTTTACATCCTGCTGTTTCAGAAAACGGACAATCTGTGCGGAATATCTTGTCACTGTTTCCTTTGATTTGCTTCCGTATGGCACCCTTGCCGTATCCCCAAAATAAACGATTCGTTCGTTGGGAATCTGACGCATAATCTCCCGTACCACCGTCAGGCCCCCAACACCGGAATCAAAAACCCCTATCGGTGCACTGCTGTTCATCTTCTTTTCCTCTTTCACCCAGAATCGCTTCCCAAAATCTGCTCCTGATTTCGATCTCATCCGGCTCCGCCTCCAGTATGGCAAAAAACGATTCCGAACAAGACAATGCAGACGGCTCTTCCTCCGAAGTCTCAAATGTCTCTTCCGTCATACTGAAATTGGGATACAGAATCCCCCACCAGCCTGCAGACAAGACTACCAGAAGCGCCAACTGTCCTATATATATATGAATCCTGAATGCTTTTATCCCTTTTATCACGGCAAACCCTCCATCTGTCTTTCTTACTGGAAAGTTTTGCCAATCCTTCCGGATTTATTCAGGCTTCCCCTCAGCCGTCTTATCTCTCTGAATTTTCCGCATAATCGCTTCTTCCTGATTGTCAATATGTGTTTTCACGATCTGCGCCGCTTTTTTCTTATCCTTTTCCATGATGCTCTCATACATGGTCCTGTGCTCACTCATGATCTGAGAATGCTTGCTGACATCCTTGATGTACTCAAACCGATACCGGTACATCTGTTCTCCCAGGTTGCTGACAAGCTGGATCAGCCTGCCATTGCCTGATGCCTCCACGATCGCATCATGAAACGCCACATCCGCGCTGGCTATGGCGCCGGTATCCTCTGTCCGCACCGCATGTTCCACCTGATCCAGCTTTTCTTTCAGCTCCTGTTTGTTTTCCTCGGTGATTCTCTCACAGGCCAGCTCAATGGCCAGACTTTCCAGAGCCTGTCTGACCTCCAGCACATCCTTCAGATTTTTTTCCGTAATATTGGCGACCTCCGCCCCTCTCCGGGGCACCATAGTCACCAGTCCTTCCAGCTCCAGCTTGCGGATCGCTTCCCGGATCGGTGTCCGGCTCACACCCAGCCGATTGGCCAGATGAATCTCCATCAGACGCTCCCCCGGTTTCAGCTCTCCTGTCAGGATGCCTCTGCGCAGCGTTTTGAACACCACATCACGAAGCGGCAGAAATTCATCCATATTCACCTGTAGATTGTCATCTTGCTTTTTCATATAAGCTCTCCTTTGGCCTATTGCTTTTCAGCGCACCTCTCTGCATCCACTGTCCGTAAAACCCGCCACAAACAGCTCCTTTGCCATCCCCTGCTTTTTCATCGTCAGACAGGCCGCTTCTGCCTGCTCCCTGGTCCGGAACATGCCGAATACAGACGGGCCGCTGCCGCTCATCAGCGCAGTCACGGCCCCAAGCTTTTTAAGCTGCGTTTTAAGCTGCGTGATCACAGGGTACTTTTTCTCTGTTACGGTTTCCAGAATATTTTCCATAAAGCAGCCCATCCGCTCTGTATCTCCGGCCCGGACCGCCGCTTCCAGACTGTCGATATCCGGATGATGAGCGATGGTTTCCACATGCAGATTTTCATATACATATCTGGTGGATACACTGATATCCGGCTTTGCAACCACCAGAAAAACCCCGGCCCCGCCCATAACCGGTGTCAGCTTCTCTCCGATGCCTTCGCACAACATCGTGCCGCCCACCAGACAGAACGGTACGTCCGCACCGATCAAAACTCCCAGCCGCTGCATCTGCACCGTCTCCATCCCCAGTAAAAACAGCCTGTTCAGTCCGTGGAACACTGCCGCCGCATCGGTACTGCCGCCGGCCAGTCCGGCCGCCATCGGAATCCGTTTCCGTAAACCGATCCTGACACCGCCCTGAACGTCGTATTCCTCCATAATCAGCCTGGCCGCCTTCCAGATCAGATTGCTTTCATCCGCCGGAAGATCCTCTCTGTCAATATGTAAACTGATCCCTGTCTCAGCCCGCTCAAAGGTCAGCTCATCATACAGGTCTATGGTCTGCATAATCATTTTAACCTGATGGTATCCGTTTTCCAGGCGGCGGATCACATCCAGTCCCAGATTCACCTTCGCCATTGCCTGCAATGTAAATGCTTCCATCCATCCGCCCTCCGTTTTATCTTACTTTTATTCTATTGTACTTTGTATACATTTTATGGTTTATTATATCCCAATCTCTGCCCCCTCGTCAAGACATAGGGTGAATTCCTGCAGGGCCTGCCTGCATATTCCAGTCTGGTATCTTCACGGAAGCGTCACTTTCCCCCGCCTCCTTTCAGCATATCCGACATAAACAACACACCATAGCGGAACCCTGCTTCAAACCCCGCATACTCTGTTTCACAGGCAAGATGCAGCAGACTGTCGCTTATGCTGTGGCAGGCCTCTTCTCCGATGATTTTGCGTATTTCGTCGTCATACTTTTCATAAGTCCCGTTTTCCAGACTGCTCGCTGCTCTCAGACCATATATCATAGACACATCCGATATAATCCCGCATACGTTCAGTTTCCTTTCCCAAATCCGGCATGGTTACGGATGTTATCCGCTCTGATGCCATTTCCCTTTCCATACCGGATAGTATGCCTCAGCCTGTCTGAAATAACCGGAACTTTTCCTCCTTTTGATACTTTTGCCGCCGCCCCTGACAATAAAACAGCCCCTTTCCCGATGATTTGAGAAAGAGGCATCTGTCCAAATGGTATGATATCCGGTTTGACCTTCCGTTTCTTATTTTTTGCGGATATATTTTCTCACATCGATGGCCACTGCGATAATGATAATCAGGCCGCGGGCAATGTACTGATAATAAGAGCTGACGCCCAGAAAATACAGACAATAGTTGATGGTCTGCAAAATAATGACACCCATAATCACGCCCGGTATGGTCCCCACGCCTCCGGCAAAGGAGACACCGCCGATTACGCATCCTGAAATTGCGTCAAACTCATAATTCAGGCCCGTGTTGGCTGTTACCGTACCCACTCTGGAGCATTCCAGAAAGGCGCCGGTGCCCACACAGATACCGGACAGTACAAAGATCAGCATAATATACCTGTTGACATGGATACCGGAAACCATTGCCGCCTCCATATTGCCGCCGATGGCATACATATTTTTGCCCAGCACTGTCTTATTCCAAATCACCCACATAATAACACCTGCTATAATCATATAAAAGATCAGGTAGGGGATTCTCACCCCGCCGATGGAAATGGCGCCTTTTACAAAGCTGTCATATCTATTATCCAGATTGGACAGGGGCTGCCCGTCATTTCCATTGGAATCCATAAACAGACATAAAAGCCCATATGCTGCAAGCTGCATTCCCAAAGATGCGATAAAGGCATGCATATGAAGATAGGCCACACAAAACCCGATCACAGCCGCAAATAAGACTGCCACGGCCACACTTGCCAGCCACCCTGCCGCCAGCGGCAGTTCCCTCAGATCCTGAAACATCCGGGACTGATAGCTGCGGGACTGCAGCAGCGCAGCGGACACCGCACTGCAGCAGCCGATGACCCGGCCTGCGGAAAGATCCGTGCCGTTAATAATAATCAGCCCGGCAATCCCCATCGCAATAATGGAACGGGTGGACGCCATCTGCAGAATATTGGTCAGATTTCTGACGGATATAAATTTCGGCTCCAGGACCACTGTCACAATCAGAATCACAAGCAGTATAAAATACAGTGAATACCCCAGCATCCTTTCTTTGATTGTACCCTTTGTTTTTTCCATTCCTTTCCTCCCATGTATTATATAGTCACAGCTTTTCTCACACGTACTTTACCGAAAGACGCATAATCGCTTTCTCATCCAGATCGGCCCCTTCCAGTATCCCGCTCTGCCTTCCGTTGCTCATCACCAGAATCCGGTCGCAAAGTCCCAGCAGTTCCGGCATTTCCGAAGAAACAAACAGCACGCCTTTCCCCTCTTTGGCCAGATTGAGTATCAACTGATAAATTTCATATTTTGCCCCTACGTCGATCCCTCTGGTAGGCTCGTCCAGAAGCAGGATGTCCGGATTGGCCAGAAGCCATCTGGCAATAATCACCTTTTGTTGATTCCCTCCGGAAAGATACTGAATCCTGGTTTTCTGATCCGGTGTTTTAGTGGCCAGCGCCTCTATCATTTTCTGTGTGTCAATGCGCATCTTTTTTTCCGACAGCAGAGGCCCCTTACGATAGTTCCGGATGTTGACAATCGTCGTGTTAAACCGGATATCGGCCTGGGGAAAGATCCCTGTGGCCCGTCTCTCTTCGGTAACAAAGGCAAAGCCGTTGCGCAGGGCATCCCTTGAATTGCGGTTATGGATTTCCTTCCCGTTTTTATAGAGTTTACCGGTTTTGCAGTGCGCAATGCCAAAGATGGTTTCCAATAGCTCTGTCCTTCGGGAACCCACCAGACCGGAAATTCCCAGAATCTCCCCTTTATGAAGTTCAAAGGAAACATCCTGACAGGCCGGTTCATACAATCCCGTCATATGCTCCACTTTCAGAAGCACCTCTTCTGATACCTGATGTTCCCTGGGCGGATACCGGTTGGTCAGTTCTCTGCCTACCATACTTTTGATGATCTCATCTGTGGTCAGATCTCCTGTACACCTGCTCATCACATTTTTTCCGTCCCGCATAATGGTGACTTCATCCGAGATACGCAGGATCTCATCCATTTTATGTGATATGTAAATGATACCCACGCCCTGTTTTTTCAAAAGTTCCATGACCGCAAAGAGTTTTTCGCATTCCTCCGACGACAATGACGAAGTGGGCTCATCCAGAACCAGAACCCTTACGTTGTAAGAGACTGCCTTGGCGATTTCAATCATCTGACGTTTGGATACGGAAATACCTGCAAGCTCTTCCCTGGGATCGATTTCGATATGAAGCCGTTCCAGCAATTCTTTCGTATCCCGGTACATCTTCTTATGATCCACCAGCCCTCTCTTTTTCGGAAATCTGCCCAGCCAGATATTTTCCATCACATTGCGCCGTAATACCTGATTCAGCTCCTGATGCACCATCGAAACACCATGTATCAGCGCATCCTTCGGATCTGAATAGGCAATCTCCTCTCCGTCAATCCTGATAACCCCGCTGTCCTTCCTGTACAGCCCGAACAGACACTTCATCAATGTGCTCTTTCCCGCACCGTTTTCTCCCATCAGGGCATGTACCGTTTTCGGCCGGACCTTCAATGTAACATGATCCAGTGCCTTTACGCCTGAAAATGATTTCTCTATATCCAGCATTTCCAAAAGATAGGCATCTGACATAATTTCCTTTCCTCCTTCCCCTTCCTTATAAAAAAGCACGCTTCCCAATCATTCTATTGTCACGAATACAAAGGGCGGCGTATAAAACCCGTAAAACCCGCCGCCCTCTAAGCATCCTTACTGTTTCGTGTAAGCCTGATAATTGATACGGACAGAGGCATTGTCACTCTCAGAGATCTCCACTCCATAGTCTGCTGCGGCTTCACTCCTGCTCATCCCATTTATCATCCTGGAAATAAGCTCCACATTGGTTTTTGCCATTGCATCTCCGTCCTGCTTTACCGTTCCCTTCATTTTTCCTGCATCAATCAGGGAAACACCTGCATCAGTGGCATCCACACCGAATACCAGAATTTCCGGATCACCTTCCGCACCAGTGTTATACCCGATGGCATTCAAAGCCGCCACCACGCCTTCCGCCATAGAATCATTGTTGCAGAACACAACTTCAATGTCCTCTTCATGGGTTCCGAGAAATGCCGTCATTGCCTCCTGTGCCAGCGCTGCGTCCCAGTTGCAGAGATAGTTATCAGCCAGTTTTTCAAACGCAAACCCTTTGTCCTCAGCGCCTTCGATACAATACTGGGAGCGGTCAAAAGCCTCCTGAGACTCTGCCGACCCCTGAAAGATAACATACTGCGCCTTTCCGTCCCCGTTCCGGTCATATTCATCCGACCAGAACTGTTCAAACAGATCTGCCTGCATATAGCCTGCTTCCGGGGAATTGGTGCCGACAAACACTGTGTTTTCCTCTGCAGCCAAAAGGCTCAGATCATCCGGTTCATGATTGAAAAATACCACAGGAACGCCTGCCTCTGTACATTTCGAAAGAATATCCGCCGATGCAGATACATTGACTGTCTGTACGATGATTCCATCCACGCCTTTGGAGAGGAACGACTCCAACTGTTCATTCTGAGTGGCCTGAGAATCGTTGGCATCCATAACTTCATATGCATATCCCGCTTCCTCCAGATATTGACTCATAAAGGTCCGTACCGTCGTGGTGTACGTATCGCTGAAGGTCCGAAGCAGGACGCCTATCTTTTTGCCTTCTCCCACACTCACCGTACCTGCGCTGTCGTCAGCCGTCTGTTCATTGCCGTCGGCTTCATCGCCTGACGTCTGCGTACCGCCCTCCTCCGGCGCTGATGCGCTTCCCTGACCGGAGCCGCAGGCCGTCAACGTAAGAATCAACAATACCATCAAAAAAACTGCCGTTACTTTTTTCATACACCATCCTCCATTACATAATAAGTAAAAGCTACAATGTGTTACCTCGATTACATCATCCATACAGACAACGGGGGAGCAGCTACAGGAGCCATAATCGATTCGATATATCACGTATTGATATATCATGTTTTGATATTAGCACCCTGTTGTAATT
>VSOB01000005.1 GCA_009774625.1 Lachnospiraceae bacterium | reverse complement strand
TCCGGATACAGACCCACACTTGTCCCCTGTATGGCCAGATAGCTGCCGTCCGGAATCTGCCGATAGTCTGCCATCGTCAATGCATGGATACAGTTCCTGTCAAACCCGGTATTTACCTCATTCGCAAGCTGCTGCGCCCTTTCCGGTGTCCGGTTTAACAGCCACACCTGCGCCGCTCCTGCATGGGCACATAAAAATGCCGCCGCCCTTGCTGCGCCGCCGGCTCCCAGCAAAATCACCTTTTCACCCTTCAGATGGATGCCGTCCGACTCCATTGCCCGCTGCAGTCCGGTCAGATCTGTGTTATATCCCTTGTATCCGCCGGGGCAGCGCACCAGTGTATTGACTGCACCCACCTTCTCTGCCAGCGGGTCAATCTCCTTCAGCCAGGGAAGGACTGCGCTCTTATGGGGCACCGTTACATTCAGTCCGGTTACATCCAGGGCATAAGCGCCTCTCACCGCCTCACCGATTTGATCCGGCTTTACAGGAAACGGTACATATACCAGATTCTGTCCCAGTTCCTCTGCCAGTGTATTATGAATCAGCGGGGATAAGGTATGGGCCACCGGATACCCCAGCAATCCGCAGATTCTTGTTCTGCCGTTTATTTCCATCCTGTTTTACCTCTTTCTTTCTGATAAAAATACAGTACAATCTTTTCGAAAAACCGTTTGATAACGATCTGTATTTCTTCTTTGGGATGAATCGGTTTTACGAGAAAAGTCCGCATCCCTGCCCGCTTTGCTCCCCATACATCGGTAAAAAGCTGATCTCCCACAAACAATGTATTGTCCGGCTGTGTTTTCATTTGTTTCATTGCCTTCTGATAACTTTCCGGAAAGGGCTTATTTGCCTTGTAAATATAGGCGGTACCCACTGCATCACAAAACATCTTCACTCTGGGTTCTTTGTTATTGGACAGCATCATCACATGGAACCCCTTCTTCAAAAGACGTTTGACCAGCGCCCGGCTCCGCCCGTCCGCAGGCGCACCGTGGGGCACCAGAGTATTGTCAATGTCAAAAATAACTCCCCGCCATCCCTTTTCATACAGCTCATCATAAGGAATCTCATATGCGGAATCCACATATGCATCCGGATAAAATCTCTGCAGCATACACTCTCTTCCTCTTCTCTCCCGGCACAGACTCCTGTGGCAGGGGATCACTCCCGCTTTGCCATCATTCTGACCAGTTGACAAAATTCTTTTTTATATTCATCTTCCAGCTCCAAAGCAGAACAGGTTTCCAGTATCCCCTCCAGTGTGGCCGTCCCTTTATAGGGGCTGTCGGATAAGATCATGGCAAACTCAGCCACCATAGACGCAAATACACAATCCTCATCAGGCACCTCCGTCCGCTCCCCGATACTTACCACAAAAGACATCATCTTCGGGGCGCTCTCTCCCGGAGCTTTGTAGCGGACACTGACCGTTGCATACTCATCACTGTACGGCAGCGCTTCCTCTGTCTTGTCTTTGTTATTGTCCTGGTATTTTAAAGTAATCTCTTCGCCGCTGCCTGCCGGCGTGATCTCATACAACGCCACCACACTGTGCCCTGCGCCGATCTCTCCCGCATCTTTTGTATCGTCCCGGAAATCCTCCGCCTCCAGCATCCTGTTTTCATATCCGATCAGCCGGTAGGACTCCACTGTGGCCGGATTGAACTCCACCTGCAGTTTCACATCCTCAGCCACTGTCACCAATGTGGCGCCCATCTCCTCCACCAGAACCTTCCTGGCCTCAAACAGAGAATCAATATACGCATAATTGCCGTTTCCGCAGTCTGCCAGCCGTTCCATATTATTGTCCTTCAGATTGCCTGTTCCAAAGCCCAGTACCGACAGATATACGCCGCCCTTTCTCTTCTCTTCCACCAGCCGTTCCAATTCATCCGGTTCGGAGATTCCGATGTTCAGATCTCCGTCGGTGGCAATCAGGATCCGGTTGTTCCCCCCTTCGATCCTAAAAAACTCTGCAAGCTCATATGCTTTCTGGATTCCGCCCTCTCCGTTGGTTCCCCCGTCTGCATACAGGCTGTCCAATGCCCGGCAGATTTCGTCCTTATCACTTCCACTGGCGCCCTTCAGAACGGTTTTCACACCGTCGGCATATGTTACGATCGATACTCTGTCCTTTTCGTCCAGCTCATTTACCAGTTCTTTAAAAGACTTCTGCAGAAGCGGCAGTTTGTTGTCATCGGCCATAGAACCGGATACATCCAGAAGAAACACCAGATTGTTGTCGGGCGCCAAACTCATATCAATCTCTTCCGTCCGCAGGCCCACCATCATCAGATCATGCCCTTCCTGCCAGGGACAGGGCGCTACTTTCGCAGTGATGCCAAACAGCTCCCCATCCTTTGGCAGATTCAGATCATATGTAAAATAATTGATAAACTCTTCCGCCCGGACTGCTGCCGGGTCAATGTCATGGAGCCGATAACCATTTTCGATCATTCTGCGCACATTGGCATAGGACGCGGTATCCACATCCGCTGAAAAAGTGGACAAAGGCTGCTCCTTCGCATTGCAGAAACCATTTTCCATATTTTTTTCATATTCCTCTCCGGACACTGTCCCGTAAAAATCATATGCACTGCCGGCCGGCCCATAGGAACCATTCTGCCCTCCTTCCTCTGCAGGGGCCTCTGATAATGCAATGCTGTCCCGCTCCGAAACCCCGCAGCCTGTCAATGCCACCGTCAGCGCCGCTGCCATCCATATGCAGGCCCCTCTGCCTCTTCTTTTTTTCGCTTTCCTGCTTTTTTCCATACCCTTCCTCCCCACTGTGAACAAGCCCATACCGCTCTGCCGTATGTCCCTGCTTTGTTACTCCAGCACCTTTTTCAGTTCCTCCAGAAAGGTGTTGACATCCTTAAACTCTCTGTACACGGAAGCAAATCTCACATAAGCCACAGCCTCCAGACGTTTCAGCTTATTCATAACCAGCTCCCCCACTACCTGGCTGGGCACTTCCTTTTCCTCCAGATTAAAGAGTTCCGTCTCCACTTCATCCACCAACTGGGTGATCTGACTGGCACTGACAGGGCGCTTATGACAGGCCCTCAGGATCCCTGCCTCTATCTTGGAACGATCATAGGTTTCTCTGTTGTTGTCCTTTTTGATGATGATAACCGGTATGGTTTCCACTTTCTCATATGTGGTGAACCGTTTCCCGCATTCATCACACAACCGGCGTCTGCGGATGGAACAGTTATCCTCCGCCGGCCTGGAATCAATGACTCTTGTATTGTCATGACCACAGAACGGGCACTTCATAATTACCTCCTTTTCGACCGGCTGACCCGCACCTTTTTTCCCATGCTGCATATGCTATGGAAAAGGGAAAATCAGCACGCCATGTTATTTTCATGTTTCCAGAAAAAAGAAGTCATCAATATCAGAAACTGTCAGAAAATCGGCAATGTGGTAGATATGGAATTTGACGAATGCACCGGACAGATCCAGAAAATTGTCATATCGGAAGGCTTTCATCTCTGCCGTCTTTTTGAAGGCAACTCCGATATCGTTATCTGCTACCGGGACATCAAACAGATCGGTCCCGATATCATTCTGGTCGATCTGTGCTGCAATGCCTGATCTCATCCGAAGGCTCCCGCCGAAAAGCCCTGCCCCTGCTCCAGCCAGGTCCCAGACTGCCTTCCCGGTAATGCTTTCTGCAAAGCGCCACATACTTATCGTCTCCGCCCAAACATACCTGTTCGCCTTCCCGGATCACCATACCATCCTCTGTAAACCTGGTATTGCAGGATGCACCCTGCCCGCACCAGCACACTGTTTTAAGTTCCTCTATCACATCCGCCCATGCCAGCAGCCAGAGAGAACCCTCAAAGGGTTCTCTCCTGAAATCGGTGCGAAGTCCATAACAGATCACCGGAATCCCGCAGGTATCCACCACATCCACAAAAAAGGCGATCTCACTCTTCCTGCAGAACTGAGCTTCATCCACAATCACACAGTCATACTCCAGAATCTGCTCTCTGGTATACTCCACAAACTCCTCCACAAACCGGCATTCTTTCCACAGCCCCATCCGGCTTCTTATGATCCCCTGCCCGTCTCTGGTATCCAGTCTGGGTTTTAACAAAAGAGCTTTTTTCCCTCTCTCATAATAATTGTATTCCACCATCAGGGCATTGGCCGTTTTGGAGCTGCCCATCGCGCCATAACGGAAATATAATTTCGCCATCCTGCTTTCCTCTTACTGATAATTTCTTTTGGCCACCGGCACATTACTGCCTGTATTCCAGCTCATACCCAGTGTCCTGTATGCACTGTCAGAAATCAGATAGGTGGCATAGCTGGATGTGCTGTCATCACAGAATACATCCACAATAAACCATTCCCCATTGATCATGACCACATTCCACATATAATCCTTCAGAGAAGAATTGTTGTTGGCGGAAATCACATAAGTGCCCACGCCCATGGCATCACAGAGCGCTTTCATGGCTCTGGCATATCCGTTGGCATTGGCCTCATGATAGATCAGCGCTCCCCAGGCATTGTCGGCATGGTTCTTATTTCCCTTAGGCGCCGGAATACAGGTCTGCATCAGATAATCGTGAGCCGTCCTCACCTTTCTCAAATCACTCATGGAAGCCACATTGTTCTGAATCATAAAGCTGGACACCGCCGTCTGCACCTGCTGAATCTCAGCCGCGCTCAGATCCGGGCCATAGACACTGCCCACCGCAAAACTTCCTCTGTTGGCATTTGCCGCCGCACCAGAATTGACGATATCATTGGGTATCGCCGTCTTATCATCGGTGGTGATCTTTTGAATCGAAGTGGAGGATTCGGTCAGCAGCTTATCCAGATCAATCTTTGCGCCGCTGTTCAGCGCACGCAGAAGCTCCTGTACCGCAGGCCAGTCATCGTCAAAAAAAGTATAATTATAGGTGCCGTCCTCCTGTCTGGTTACAAGCACCTCTCCGTACACATTGGAATGAATCACACCGCCGGAAACCGCATCCGAAGGTACCCGCGTAGAGTCGGAACCAGAGCCGCTCTTGGCCTCTGCACTCACCGGCACGGCCAGCAGCAGGCCCGCACATAAAATGGCCGCCCCTTTTTTCATTTGTTTCTTAGTTTGCATTTTCATTGTTTCCTCTCCTCCTTATTCCTCAAATCCACTTCTGCTCTCTGTACTGCATGGACTCACCCTGCTCTTTTCTCCCCTCCTGCCTGCGGCTTTTCTTTTCCAATCAGAAAATACAGCACATGACGGAACAGATATATGATACCGGCCTCCAGCACAGTTATGCACACTGCCATAGTGGCATACAGCACCCATTCCTTAGCCCTTGTTACATATTGATTGAGCCAGTAAGAAAACCGGATCGTATGCAGCATCACTTTAAACTCCATATGGGTTGCCATAATCACAAGAGAATTGGTCCCGTAAAAAAGAAGCAGTTTTGACTGGTATACATTTTTACAAAGCAGGATCACTCCAAAAGACCCCAGGCAGGCACAGAACAGATACAGTAAAAAATTCTGAAAGACCATATAATTCAGATCCACAGAACCATTGACAGGGCAAAGAATGATATCTGCCGCCAGCATCACCGCCCCCAGCAAAAAACCGGCCGCCGATTTCTTCTCCCCTGCCGTCACCAGCCCTGCCGCCAGATATCCTGTCAGCAAAAACGTACAGGAAAGCAGCCCTCTGGCCAGTGTGAGCAGTACCGCTCCCACTGTCATCAGCGCCAGGTTTGACTCCCAGCCTTCCCAGCCAAGAACAGGTGAAAAGAAAAATATCAGAAAACCGGTAACGGAAAACAACACCGTCATCCTGCCCGGTCCCATCCGCTTTCTCACCCACAAAAACACCACTTCTCCCAGAAACAGAGCCGGCAGAAACCAGAGCACCGAAACGCCCCGAAGGGTAACGCTGTAGATCAGATACCTCCACAGATCCGAAAACTGCAGCAAATCCGGAAAAAATATACAGGTACATATATTTATAACAAAATAAATCAGACTGAAAGAAGCGTAAGGCAGCAGCAGCCCCTTTGCCTTACGGTAAACAATATGCCCCATATCCCGCTCCTCTTCCCGGGTGATCCGGAGCACGATACCGGAAATCACAAAAAAAAGCGGCATATGAAACGAAGCAATCCACTGATAAAGAGGAGAAAAATACGGTTTGTTATCAATTGTCTGGAGCGAACCTACCAGATGTCCCGTCACCATCAGCACGATGCCCACCCCTTTGGCCATATCCAGATATGTAATACGCTGTTTGGAAGTCATAAAAGTTCCTCATTTTATCTTTGCCGCAGCGGGATCATCAGGTGTTCCCTCACTGCTCATTGTTTTCAGTATACTACAAAAACAGGGGTCTGTCATTCCCCTGTTTTGGCAAATTCGGAACAAGCGTATAGGTTGATACATTTTGATCTCTTCTTACCCTGCCAGATAATTCCGCATTACCTTCAGGGCGTTTTTTTCCAGTCTGGATACCTGTGCCTGAGAGATGCCGATGATTTCCGCCACCTCCATCTGGGTCTTACCTTCGAAGAACCGCAGTGTGATGATCTCGTTTTCTCTCTCGTTCAGGCGTTTCATGGCTTCTCTCAGAGACAGGTGCTCCACCCATGTTTCTTCTTTGTTCTTTTTATCGCTGACCTGGTCCATAACATAAAGGGTATCGCCGCCGTCGGTATAGACCGGTTCATACAGGCTCATGGGATTCTGGATAGCATCCAGCGCATAGACGATGTCCTCTTTGGAAACACCGATCTCTTCTGCAATTTCCATGATAGTCGGCTCTTTCAGATTCTTTTTGGTCAGGTTTTCTTTGGCATAGATGGCTTTGTAGGCAGTATCCTTGAGAGAACGGCTGACCCGGATGCTGTTGTTGTCCCGAAGGAAGCGGCGGATCTCTCCGATAATCATGGGAACCGCATAGGTTGAAAATTTAACATCCAGTTCTGTATTGAAATTGTCAATGGCCTTCATCAGACCGATACAGCCGATCTGGAACAGGTCATCCGGATTTTCATTGCTGCCGGAGAACCGTTTGATTACGCTTAACACAAGCCGCAGGTTTCCTTCCGTATACTCGTTTCTGGCTTCCATATCGCCTTCTTTGATTCGTTGAAACAGCTTCGTTCTCTGCTCATTGGACAGGGAAGGAAGTTTTGCCGTATTGACCCCGCAAATCTCTACTTTATTAAGCGCCATAGCGATTCCTCCTACAATGTTCTTCAGTAAAATGATTCTCACTATGGCGCTGAACTATGCGTGGTTTTTCAATTTTTCGTAAGTTTCTTTTCGTCGGCTGACGACGAATTTCTACACCTCTTTTACCATCTCCTTTTTCAGTCTTTTAATAATCTTCTTTTCCAGTCTGGAAATGTAAGACTGGGAAATTCCCAGCAGCGCTGCCACCTCCTTTTGCGTCATTTCTTCTCCATCGGGTGTATTCAGGCCAAACCGGAGATTGATGATTGTCCTCTCCCGCTCCGACAGTTTGTTGACTGCCTTAAACAAAAGCCCCCTTTCCACTTCATTTTCAATGTCTCTGTAGATCACATCCTCATCTGTCCCCAGAATATCCGATAAAAGAAGCTCATTTCCATCCCAGTCCACGTTCAGCGGCTCATCAATGGATACTTCCACCTTAGCCTTACTGTTTTTCCGAAGGTACATTAAGATTTCATTTTCAATACACCTGGATGCATAGGTTGCCAGCTTAATATTTTTACCGGGGTTAAAGGTGTTGATGGATTTGATCAGACCGATGGTGCCGATGGAGATCAGATCCTCCACACCCACTCCTGTATTGTCGAATTTCTTGGCTATGTACACCACGAGGCGCAGATTATGTTCGATCAGCGTGGCCTTTGCTTCCTGTTCATCCTCCGTGCCCAGGTCATTGATCACTTCCTCTTCCTCTGTTGCCTCCAGCGGCGGCGGAAGCACCTCCGCCCCTCCTATGTAATGGACATCCCCCTGTCTGCGCATCAAAAGGCCGGCTTCTCTGCGTATCATCCGAAACTGTATCTTGCCTGGTATTGCAACCTTAAAAATCATGAACACTCCTCCTGTTTTTCTGTTAATGCGGGATGTAATATCATCTGATACGCCGCTCCTGCTGACAGCTTTCCGTCATACAGTCCCACCATCGGCTTATCTATCTTTATTTTTTCATTCTCCCCAAAAATAATCAGCTCCGTCAGTTCATATCCGTCCAGAATCCCGTTGGACCTGCCAATGCTGTGAAACGGAATGGCACGAAACAAGCCGGGCCTCTCTTCCCCGAAAACCAGTTCCAGCGCCTGCTTTTCCACGATGGAAACCGGTTTGTGACTGATGGGTTCGAACAGGCTGTTCCCGGTGTCCACCAGAGCCTTGAGCGTTGTCTCCTTTCCGTTCCAGACCACTCTCACCGGGAAAATACCGCAGCGCCTGCGCCTCTGCCTTGCTGTATAGCAAAATGCAAACAGGATATAAACGGCTGTGCCGGTCATGCAGACCGACAGGATTCCCATGCCGTATTTACGGAAAAACGGAATCTGCATCCACACCGCCTGCAGGACCCCTCCCAGCAAAAAGGCAAATCCATACAGATACAAAGAGGCTCTGAGCGCCATCCGGAAATTCATCCCCGAAAAGCTGATTCTGATCATACATATACTGATGAATCCATACCCTGCCAATAGCTTGATCCATGCAGGTACATACGGAACAACCGTAACAACACATGTCATCCCCGCACCAAACGCACCGCCTAAAAGCACCCTTAACCGTGTGGCAGTGCAGTTAAGAACCTTTCTTATGAGAAATAACAGTAAGGTATCCATAAAAAAATTCAGCAGGAAAAATGCATCAATATACAGTTTATACTTCACCACTCACCTCCCGTATTTCTCACTGGTTCCATTATAAGAATTCTCAGGCGAATATTTTGTCAAAATCGAACCTGGGTCCCGGAATATTTCGTGACAAAAAACTACAAAAAACCCTGAAAAGGAAAATTCCTTTTCAGGGTCTGCTGAAAATTTTATGATGCCGTTGTTCTGCTCCCGGAATCTGCCGTCCTATTTTTTCTGCAGAAAGCTGGGAATGCTCAATGTCTTTTCTTCCACATTGCTCTTAATGTTGCCCGGCCGTCTGATGCCGGAAAGAGGCTGCACATTCATGGTCTGTGCAGCAGGCTTCGGAGCCTGTGTGGGAACCTGGGGCTGTACCGGCGCCTGTACCTGTACCTGCTGTGGTATCGGCGCCGTACCCATATTGGGGTTCATGTTCATGTTTACATTTTTACTGCTCACGGGTCTCACAGGCTGTGCCTTATAAGTCTGGTAATTATTGGGTGTAATCCTGGGCGGTACGCTGGCCTCCAGCCCGGTGGCAATCACCGTAATCGAACAACTGTCTGTTGCCGTTTCGTCATACATGGCACCGAAGATAATATTCACATCATCTCCCGCCAGACTCTGTACATAATCCGCCGCATCCGCCGCATCCGCCAGCGTAATATCACCGGAAACATTAATAATCACATGGCTGGCGCCGGAAATAGTCGTCTCAAGCAACGGGCTTTCCACTGCCATCTTCACGGCATCCGCCGCCTTATCGTCCCCTTTGCCGGAGCCGATGCCGATATGGGCAATGCCTTTGTCTTTCATAACAGTCTGTACATCCGCAAAATCCAGATTGATAATTGCCGGAAGGTTGATCAGATCCGTAATGCCCTGTACTGCCTGCTGCAGTACCTCATCCGCCTTTTTCAGAGCATCCGGCATAGTCGTCCGTCTGTCAACAATCTGCAGCAGCTTGTCATTGGGAATGACAATCAGCGTATCCACATTCTCTTTCAGGCGTTCAATGCCTCCCACCGCATTGATCATCCTGGCCTTTGCCTCAAAACGAAAGGGTTTGGTCACCACTCCTACCGTCAGGATCCCCATCTCCTTGGAAATCCCCGCAATCACCGGCGCCGCACCGGTTCCGGTCCCGCCGCCCATTCCACATGTTACAAATACCATATCCGCGCCTTTCAGCGCTTCCGTAATCTCTTCAATGTTTTCTTCAGCCGCCTTTTCACCAACCTCCGGCTTGGCGCCCGCACCCAGTCCCTTTGTCAGCTTCTCACCGATCTGAAGCAGCCTGGGAGCCTTACAGAGCTGCAGGGCCTGCTTGTCCGTATTAATACCGATAAAGTCCACACCATCAATACTTTCATCTATCATTCTATTCACAGCATTGTTACCTGCACCACCAACACCAACCACAATAATTTTGGCTGCAGACTCAGCATCGTTTGTCTTAATCTCTAACAAAGGTAGTCCTCCTTTATAGTTCCAAATAACTACATATAATCTATATTATTATCTTTTGCCTAATTAATCAACTGTTTTTTCATTTTTCTTTGATTTAAGGCCCTCTATTCCGCATCCAATTCAAAGGTAACATTCTGCATCTCCTCCGAATAATTGTCCATTCTCAACATTCCCTTTTTTCCTTCCAGTTCCGGCAAAATCCCTTTCAGCTTCATAATTTTTTCGCCTATATTCTCATTGGAACCAAGACTGACTCTTGCTTCTCCAAAGTACAGCGTCTTATGCATCGCCTTATCAAACCGGATCTTGTCCGCCTGTACGCCATATTTATTCAAAAGCTGGGTAATATCCAGAATATCTTCAAATATTTCCGGATTCTCCACAGGCAGTTTTTCATGCATGATCACATATCCGAAGGAAAGCCCCGTTACCTGTGGGATCCCGCTTGTTTTCTGATCCGACGCCTCCACAATGATGCCATCCTTGTCAAAATACATATATCTGCCCAGATACTCTATGTAACCTGCCATCGCCTTTTCATATATGGTGATTTTGATGGTGTCGGGGGACAGGATATCCACATCCATCCGCTGTACAAAGGGGATGGAGTCCACCCCTTTGTTTTTATATTTCAGCGCCAGATAGAGAGAATTGTCTCCCAGCGTCCCCGTCATCACCATATCCATGATTTCTTCATTGCTGTAATGTACATTTCCTTCCACATATACGGTAGTCACCCGATAATACCGCAGCGCCAGAGCCGCCAGTATTCCCATCGTGAGAAATACACCGCATATGCTCAGCAGTATGGCTGTCCGTTTCCTCATATTCTGCCTCCCAGGTTTCTGATATCCTGCTCTATTGCCTGATAACCCCTGTCGATAAAATGACGGTTTGCAATATGCGTATCGCCCTGTGCCGCCAGAGCCGCCATACAGAGCGCGGCGCCTCCCCGCAGCTCTTCTGCAGCCACCTTTTTGCCATACAGCGCGCGCACGCCCCGAATGATCACCCGGTTTTTTTCTGTCTCCATGCAGGCACCCATTCTGACCAGTTCCGGAACCACCCGAAAACGATTTTCGAAAACCGTTTCCTCCACGATGCTTTCTCCGTCCGCCAAAGCCAGCGCTGCCAGAAGCTGAGACTGCAGATCCGTGGGATATCCCGGATAGACTTCGGTTTTCACATAAGAAATGGCCTGCACTCTTTCAGGCGCGGTAAGCGTAATCCCATCCTGGCCGCACTGATATTTTCCTCCCATTCCTGCAATCACTGCCAGCACGGCAGAAAGCGCATCACTGTCGGCTCCCTTTAAACAGACACTGCCTCCTGCCGCCATACAGCCCAAAAGATATGTGCCTGCCACAATTCTGTCAGCCGGTACCCGATAACGACAGCCGCTCAGCCGACTCACACCCCGGATACGCAGCATACTGCCTCCCGCCTCCTTTTGTATGTCGGCGCCGGCACATTTCAGAAATCCGCACAGAGCTTCGATTTCCGGTTCTCTGGCCGCATTCCGAATCAGGGTTTCTCCCTCCGCCAGCACCCCAGCCAATATCACATTTTCCGTGGCTCCCACACTGGGAAATGCAAGCGTCACCGTATTTCCCGACAGCCCGCGGGTCCATGCCGTCAGTGTATTTCCTTCTTCCGAAAGAGCCACCCCCATACGGGCAAATGCCTCCAGGTGCATGTCAATCGGCCGTTTTCCTATCACACATCCACCCGGATAGCTGATGGTAACCCTGCCCATCCTGCCCAGAATCGCTCCCATCATCACCACCGAAGAGCGCATCCGGCTCACATACTTCTGCGGCAGGCTGATCCCTCCTATGTGACGGGCATCCACCCGAATCTGTCCGTTCTCCCATTCCACGACACAGCCAACGCTTTGCAGCAGTCTTACCATACACTGTACATCGGCTATATCCGGACAATTATCAAGCGTACTCACCCCGTCTACAAGAACAGTGGCTGCCAGGATCGGCAGCACCGCATTTTTGGACCCCTGTATCCGTGTTTCACCAGACAGCGGATATCCGCCGCAGATATGAATAGAATCCACTGATTCACCCTCTTACGATTTTGATGAAAAAGACCTATTCTATCCTATGACAGATTTCCTTTTTGGTATCTTGTACTACACAGGCTGCCCTGTCTTAAACTTCCTTGAACCGTATGGAATGGGACACACTCAGCACCAGACCGATTTCTATTAACAGAAACATAACAGAGGAGCCGCCGTAACTGATAAAAGGCAGTGAAATCCCCGTATTGGGAATGGTGTTGGTCACCACCGCAATGTTCAGGATCACCTGAATGGCGATATGTCCCATCACCCCCACCACCAGCAGCGCACCGAACAGATCCGGTGCATTGTTGGCCACAATCATAAACCGCCAGATCAGAAGCAAAAACAACAAAATGATCGCTATGGCGCCGAACAGCCCCAACTCTTCACAGATAATAGAGAAGATCATGTCGTTCTGCGCCTCCGGGATAAATCCCAGTTTCTGCATACTCTGTCCCAGGCCTTTGCCGAAAATGCCGCCGGATCCGATCGCATAAAGCGCCTGCAGAGTCTGAAATCCTTTTCCGCTGGCATAAGCCTCCGGATCCAGCCAGGCCAGAATACGTTCTCCCCGGAAGCCCAGACTGTCCGAAGAAGCCAGTCTGGTAATTATGTATACGATGCCGGCTGCTGCTCCGGCTCCCGCAAAGCCCATCAGAAAAAACTTTTTATAATCCGGACTGGCCACAAAGAGCATCAGTACCGCAATCCCGAATACGATAATGGCTGAACTCAGGTTATCGGTTATTTTCCAGATCATAATACTGATCGGCAGCGGAACGAGAAGGATACTGAAAAACCCCTTTCTGCTCCGTATGCTTTTTCCCATTTTACATACCATGCTGGCAAGAAACAGGATCATACACAGCTTTGCGATCTCCGCAGGCTGCAGACGCAGCCCGATGCCAAAATCCAGCCACCGTCTCGCGCCCTTTACCTTAACGCCCAGAGGCGTCAGCACAAGACAGATCAGCACGGCCGATACCAGATAGCCCGGTACGGCAAATTTTTCCCAGAAATGATAAGGGACATTGGCTGTGAATATCATAGCGGCAATGCCCAGGGCCGTAGCCACCGCCTGCTTTTTCAGATAATAGGCCGCGTCCCCATAATCCTTGCTGGCCTCGTAAGAGCTGGTGGAGTAAATCATAATCATTCCGAAGCCAAGCAAAAACAGTACAATGAAAAGCAGACTGTAATCAAAATAATGATCCGCCGCTTTCTTCCTTCTCCTTTCCCTGAATCTATCCAAAATCAATCCTCCAGTTGATTCACCAGTTCTTTAAACAGATTCCCTCTTACTTCATAATTGGGAAACATTCCCCAGCTCGCACAGGCAGGGGATAACAGTACGGCGTCGCCCGGCCGGGCCTTTCCGGCGCAGATCTGTACCGTCTCTTCCAGAGAGTCCGCCATGATAATATTGGTAAAGCCGTGCTTTCTGGCGCATGCTGCTATTTTTTCCTTTGTCTGCCCCAAAAGCACCAGCCAAGTTGCCTTCCCTGCAAAGGCCTCCACCCATTCATCATAGTCGCTGTCCTTATCATAGCCGCCGCCGATCAGGACGGTGGGCCGGTCCATCGCCCGGATCCCCCGGATGGCAGCATCGGGATTGGTCCCTTTGGAATCGTTATAGTACATCACACCTTTTTTTGTGGCCACATATTCTATCCTGTGTTCCACCGCCCGAAACCCTCTGACAGACTCTGCGATCTGGGTAAGCGGCACCCCCATGCAGTAGGTCATGGCGATGGCCGCCATGATATTTTCCGCATTGTGGATGCCGGGCAGTCTGGCTTCGCCAATTTGTATCACCGGGACTGGTTCCTTCCCGTCCCCGTCCGCCAGATAAATCACCCCGTCTGCCAGATAGATTCCCTTCTCCAGTATCCTGGCCGATGAAAACCAGAAAGGCTCTGCAGATGTCCGCTCACCGAATGATCTGGTATAAGGATCCTCATAATTCAACACACAGCGGCTGTTTTTCTTTTGATTTTTAGCGATGGACTCTTTCATCGCCACATAGCACTCCATCGTATGATGCCGGTTAAGATGATCCGGCGTAATATTCAGAACCGCAGATACATCCGGTGTGAAGTCATGGATCGTCTCCAACTGAAAGCTGCTGATTTCCGCCACTGTAATGGATTTTTCACTTGTCTTTCCCGCAACGGAGGTATACGGAATCCCGATGTTGCCGGCAACATACACATCCGCCCCCCAGTCTTTCAGAATCTGTCCTGTCAATGCGGTGGTGGTGGTCTTGCCGTTGGTTCCGGTAATGGCAATCAGCCTGCCTCTGGCAAAGTGATAAGCCAGCTCGATTTCTCCCCAGACCGGTATGCCTCTCTTTTGAAACTCCACAACCAGCGCCGAGTCCACCGGTACGCCCGGACTGACAATCACAAGCTGGGCCTGTGATCTGGCCGGCTCCGGCAGGGCGCCTGTATACACTTCCCCTACCAGCGACCTGGGAAACCGCTGCTTAACTTCCTCCGCAGTCAGTTCGCTGTTTCCGTCGAACACTGTAATAGATGCCTCATATCCGCCTGCTTCCGCCACCAGCTTCGCCGCACTGACACCGCTGATGCCGGAACCGATAATCAGAACATTTTTCCCCTTCAACTCCATCTCATCCACTCCTTTGTTTCCGCCCTACAGCGCCATCAGGCCGATCAGGCACAGGACCGCCGTCACAATCGAAAAAACAGCCACCACACGTGTCTCCGACCATCCGCACAGTTCAAAGTGATGATGGATCGGGGCCATTTTGAAGATACGCTTTCCCCCTGTGGCTTTGAAATAACTCACCTGAATGATTACCGACAGCACCTCTGCCAGATAGATAAAGCCCACAATTACGATAAACAGAGGCATCTGCATCATATAGGCACAGGAGGCCACAAAACCTCCCAGCGCCAGAGAACCGGTATCTCCCATAAAAACTCTGGCCGGATAGACATTGAACAGCAGAAATCCCAGCAACGATCCTGCCACCGCACAGGTTACCGGATCAATGCCGCTGCCTGTGCCAATGGCCACCACCGTAAAAAAGGTAGCTACCATAATGGTCACACTGCTTGCCAGACCATCCAGACCATCTGTAAAATTGGTACCGTTGGCCGTGCCGATGACCACAAAAAACAGAATCGGAATATTCAATATCCCAAAATCCAGATATTTTTCCGGAAAAAAGGGAACTTTCATCGCCAGATTCACATCCGTAAAATGCAGCAGATAATAGGCGAATATAGCTGTTACCACAATCTGTCCCGCCATTTTCTGAACCGGTGTCAGCCCAAGAGAACGTTTCAACACCACCTTGATGTAGTCATCCAGAAATCCGATGATTCCAAATCCCAATGTAAGAAACAGGACCGGAATAATCTTCGGGTAACTTTTCACATACGGCAGAGAGGTCAGCAGTACACTGCCCAGGATCAGAATACCGCCCATCGTGGGAGTACCGGACTTTTTCAGATGAGACTTAGGCCCCTCTTCCCGTTCCGTCTGACCCACATGGAGCCTTTTCAAAAAAGGAATGATCATCGGTCCTGCTATGACACTGATTGCAAATGCTATAATAACCGGTATCGCTACCGAACTGTTGAGCTTCATATCTTTTTGTCCTTTCCGGTTCTTTTCTGCCTCTCACAGGCAGACTCTTTTTCTGGTACATCGTAATGTCCTGCAGCTCATATCACCTCTGCTCTGCCGTTCTTTCCAGATAAGGAAGAATGTTTTCAAACAACTGTCTGACCACAGGAGCCGCAATCTGTCCGCCGTAATAGACTCCCTGAGGATTGTTGATAATGGCTATGGCCATTACCTGAGGATCGTCCGCCGGGGCAAACCCCAGAAAAGAAGAGATATATCTGCCACTTCCTCTGGGCAGGGTCTGGCTGGTGGCTGTTTTGCCTCCTACCCGATAGCCTTCCACGATGGCATTTTTTCCGCCCCCATTGGCCACCACCTGCTCCAGCATCATCTTCATCGTTTCCGATGTCTCCAGGGACACAATATGTTCCCTGACCGGATACGTAAACTCCTCCTGCGCCTCTTCCCCCTGGGAAGAAGCCCGCAGCGCAAAATGAGGTGTCACACGCCTGCCTCCATTGACTAAGGAAGCCGCTGTTGTCACAAGCTGTATCGGCGTAATCTGGAAGGACTGTCCAAAAGAAATCGTCGCCAGTTCCACCATGCCTATGTTTTCCTTTTTGTGCATGATAGTGGCCGCTTCCCCCGGCAGATCAATGCCGGTCTTTTCCAGAAGGCCGAATTTTTTAAAATACTCATAATATTGGTCACTTCCAAGCCGCATTCCCACTGTCACAAATACCGGATTGCAGGAGTTCATTGTGGCCTGTATAAAATCCTCACTGCCATGCCCGCCCACTTTATGACATCGGATCCTCCGATCTTCCACCATAATATAACCGGGACAGTGAAATGTATCTGATGTATGCACAACACCCGCTTCCAGACCGGCGGCAGCCGTCACCGTCTTAAAAGTGGAACCCGGCTCATACGTATCGTTGATACAGCCGTTTCTCCACATTCCGTTGAGGGCATCCTGCCTCTGCTGTTCGGTCATCCCCGCAGTCTGGATCCCTTTCAGCTCAAATGGCTCATTCAAATCAAATTCCGGTACATTCACCATTGCCAGGATCTCACCGTTCTGAGGGTTCATCACAATGATGGATACACTGTCCGCCTCTTTTGTTTCCATTGCCTGATACGCAAGCTGTGTTGCATATTTCTGTATATTCATATCCATGGATATGACCAGATCTCTGCCGTCCACCGGTTCGATCCGGCTTTCACCCGCCGCATCCAGTTCGATGCCTCTGGCATCCGTAACCGTCAGTATGGTGCCCGGCTCCCCTTCCAGAATGGAATCATACGTCACCTCCAGGCCAATGATCCCCTGATTGTCCCCTCCGGTAAATCCCAGTACCTTAGAAGCCAGCTCTCCATAGGGATAATACCGTTTAAAGTCCTCATCCACTTTCACACCGGGCAGATTATGGTCCCGGATCCGGTCCCCGACCTCTTTTTCCACATTGCTTTTGATCCGCTCAATGGCAGAAACCTTTTCCACCCGCTTGCTCACATACTCCTCATCCAGAGAAAGCTCCCGGCAGAGCATATCGATCACCGCTTCTTTGTCCCTGATCTGACTGTGAATCACGGAAATGGTACATACGGTTTTATTGTCCGCCAGCACCACACCGTTCCGGTCCAGTATCCTGCCTCTGGCAGCCTTGATGCTTCTCTCCCGCTCATGCAGCTCTTTGGCCTGCTGCGCATAATATTGGGAACGGCTCACCATCAGATACGAAAGCCGTGTCATCAGTCCCACAAAGGACAGAAAAAAAATCACAAAGGAAACCAGAATCTTTTTTCGGTGAAATGTTTTGTTCTTTTCCACACAGGCCTCATAAAAACAGTTTATACCATTTTATGTGGCAAAGGCGCAGGTTATGCTCCGTCAGGCCTTAAGAACCGGTTTCCCTCAGGGCCTAATCCATCAGCGGCACACTTTCCACCGCCTGCCCGGTAACAGGATCAATTTTTACACCGGTTTCCGGTTCGATCAGGTAGCCGGTTTCCGGATCGGTTTCATAGCCTGCAATCCGTTCCCGCCATTCCCGTTCTTCCTCCGACATCTCTTCCACGCCTTCTTCTCCGTCCTCCCGGCCGGTGATTTCCAACTCTTCCGGATCCTGAGGATCCCCTTCCGAACCTTCTTCACCCTCTGCCGGCTCTATGCCCGGCGCCTGTACGGCCAGTCCGCTTTGACTGATTTCGGTAGTTTCATCCTCCGACAGTTCTTCGGTCATAAAATAATGCAGATAAGGCAGCACTTCTGTCAGGATTCCCCGGACAATCCGGGTGGCATACTTGGCGTCGTCCTGTTTTGCCGAATTAGGCCTGTCCACCACCACATAAATGGCGATCTGAGGATCATCCGCCGGGGCATAGCCCATAAAAGAGCATACATAATCTCTTTTGGTACGGGGAACCATCTCCGCCGTTCCTGTCTTGCCGCCGATGGCGTAGCCCGCAGGTCTGGCTGTGGTACCGGTCCCCTCTGTTACCACGCCGTTGCAGTAATCCACAATCTTTTCCGAAGTGCTGGCAGATATGGTCTGCTTTAACAGCCGCGGTTCTATATTTTTAATCGTGGTGCCGTCAGGACTGAGTATCTTGCTGACCACATGGGGTTCATAATAATAACCGCCGTTCACCAACGAAGAAAAACCTGCTATCATCTGTATCATAGTCACATTAAATCCCTGACCAAAAGTGGCAGTGGCCAGCTCCGCTTCTCTCATATTGGAAGAAGTGTACACAAGACCCACTGTCCGCGCCTCTCCAGCCAGATCAATATTGGTCCGAAGACCCCAGCCGAAGGCTTCCTGAAAGGTCAGAAAATTATCTTTGCCTATGGCTTCGCCCATCTGCATCAGCGCCACATTGCAGGACTTTTCCACTGCCTGCTTAACCGTCAGCATACCGTCTCCCATACGCTGATGGCAATGGATCTCATGACCGCCGTACCAGAGAGAACCGCCGCAGAAATACGTCTCATTGCCTGACATTTTTCCGCTTTCCAGCCCCATTGCCACGGTAAAAGGCTTGGCTGTGGAACCCGGCTCATAGGTACTGGTAATGCAGAAGTTTTTCCAGACTGCATTCAAATGTGTATAAAGAGTATCTTCGTCCATGGCATCAATCATCGGCTGGGTGATGACCACATCCGTTTCCTTTCCGTCCTCATCCAGCCTGTTCATCCCCAGAAGCACCTTCGGATTATATATATCGTTCAGGTCATAGAAAGGATAGCTGGCCATCGCCAGAATCTCACCGGTATTCACATTCATAATAATGCAGCCTACGTTGTGGGCGCCGTTCCCGTCCCTTACTGCATTTTGGTTGTCCTCATTGAATTGTTTCAGATGCTTTTCCACTATACTCTGAATATTGGCATCAATGGTGGTCACGATGGTATTGCCGTCAATCGCTGACTTGGTGGTCCGTTCCAGTGTGGAATCACCATTAAGATACCCATATTCTCTTCCGTTAATTCCGTTGAGTGTATCATTATAATATTCTTCCAGCCCATATGTACCTGCATTGTCCTTGCCAGTGAAGCCGATCAGATCACAGGCAAGACTGCCGCCCGGATACTTCCGCTCATATTCTTCCTCAAACCAGACGCCTTTAATATTCGGATTGTTCTCCGTATCATTCTGCAGCTCCACGAAAGGACTGATCTCATCATAGGAAAGTCTCTTTGCCAGCACCCGGTACTTGGAAGTGGGATTGGATGCCACAAAGGACCGTATCTCCGATGTATCCAGACCAAAGCAGCTTCCCAGCGCCTGCAGCGTTGCCTCGATGTATTCTTCCTTTTCCGTCATCAGACTGGCATCCAGAATCACATTGTACACCTTTTCGCTGACCGCCAGTTTTGTACCTTTGCAGTCCACGATGTCGCCCCGTTTAAAAGGAATGACGCGGCTGTCATATCTCTGCTGTGAAAGCACCTGCCTCTTATAGCGTTCCCCGTTGTCCCGGTTAATCAGGATCAAACGGGTGCTTAACCCGATGAAAGCTGACAGTACAAATAAAAACAGTACTACCAGCTTCTTTTGCATCTTTGTTGTGAATTTGTTACTCTGTATGATCTTTCTCACCAAAACACCTGCTATCTTATTCGGGAATATCTGCTATCTGTCTCACATAATCACTTCCTTCGGAAGCATACTCCACGACCTGTCCCTCTGCCGCATATGTCATCCCCAGTTCTTCGATGGCAATCCTTTTGATTTCTTCCAAATCCACACTGCTTTCGATCCGGCTGTACTCCTCGTCATTGGACAGCCTCAGGTCATTCAGCTCACTCTCCAGAGCCGCAATGTGATTGATGCTGTTCGTAATGTCAGACTGCAGATGAATATAACTGATCAATATCCCGCCTGAAACCACCAGGGCAAACGCCAGGAACAATACATAGGCCGGATTCATCCGCATCGCCTTTTCCCTGTTTCTTCTGATGGCGTTGTTTTTTGCCCGCTTCGGCTTTTCCCGAATCGCTGTTCTTACATCCAGTTGTCTTGCTGTATTTCCATATATATATATGTTGTTTCGTGTTGTATTGTTTCCAGTACCTGTCCTTCTGCTTTCGTATGGTCTTTTCTGATTTCTTGCGGCCATAGTTACTCCCTCTTTTCAAATACCCTGAGTTTTGCACTTTTTGCTCTTTTATTTTCTGTCATCTCCCCATCCGTCGGCAATATCGGCTTCCTGGTAATGACTCTCCCCTTAGATTTCCTCCCACATGTACAAACCGGAAACTCCGGCGGGCAGATACACGGATTTTCCCATCCGCGCATTGCCGTCTTTACGATTCTGTCCTCCAGAGAATGAAACGTAATCACACAGAGTCTGCCGCCCGGACTGAGCAGATCTGTCATAGAGTCCAGTGCATCCTGCAATACTTCCAGCTCCCGGTTGCAGGCAATCCGAATCGCCTGAAAGGTCTTTTTAGACGGATGTCCTCCTCCTGCTCTCACCTTTGTCGGAATGGCAGCCCGGATAATCTCATTCAACTGTCCTGTCGTTTCAATCTCTTCCTTCTCCCTTGCCCTGACAATATGCCGGGCAATATTCTGCGCAAATTTCTCTTCCCCGTACTCCCGGATGATATGAAACAGTTCCTGCATGGAATATGTATTGACAATTTCCTTTGCAGTCAGCGTCTGACGCCTGTCCATCCGCATATCCAGTACCGTATCGTACTTATAGGAAAATCCCCGCTCCAATGTATCCAACTGATAAGAGGAAACCCCCAAATCCAACAGGATCCCGTCTGCCGCCATGCTGCCGCATTCCTTAAGCACCTGCGCCATCTGGCAGAAATTGCTCCGGACCAGCCGCACTCTCTGTCCATACGGCTCCAGCCGCTTAGCGGCCGCCTGCATGGCTGCATCATCCTGATCGATCCCGATCAGCCTGCCCTTTTCGGAAAGCAGCTCCGCAATGCGGCTGCTGTGTCCGCCTCCTCCCAGAGTCCCATCCACATAGATACCATCCGGTCTGATCCGCAAATTTGTTATCGTTTCCTCCAGTAATACCGGCTTATGCCGAAATTCCATGCATCGTATCCTCCTTCCAGGACATTTGCCCCGTGTGCAGAAGTTATATACTCAGACCTAAATCCGCCATATGTTCGGCAACGGTGTCCATATCCTCAAAGGATGCCACGTCCTCCCATCTTTCTCTGCTCCAGATCTCTATCCTGCTTCCCACTCCAATCAGCACTGCATCTTTCTGAAGTGATGCAAACTCCCGCAGTGAGCCTGGCAGTAATATTCTTCCCTGCTTGTCCACTTCCACACTGGCAGCTCCTGCCAGAAAAAAACGGACAAAAGCTCTCGCATCTTTATTGGTAATCGGCAGGGCTTTCAGTTTCTCTTCAAATGCAGCCCACTCATGATTGTCATACACAAATAAGCACCCATCCAATCCCTTGGTGACCACAAATTCATCACCCAGTATTTCCCGGAATTTGGAAGGTACAATAATCCTGCCTTTTGCATCAATTGTGTGGTTGTATTCTCCCATAAACATAATGTTCACCTGCCCAAGTGGTCTGCCACGGACAACGGTCTGGCCCTCTTAATTCCGCTTTCACCACTTCAAGCCACTTTTAACCACTTTCCACCACTTGTACACATATTTTACCCCGTATCGGGGTCTGTGACAACCCGAACTTATGTTTATCATGGTGTTTTTCAAGTGACAAAAGACGACAAAAACAGCAGATTCAGGCGTTTTCAGAACATTTTCGGCGAAAATATTAAAAATTTATTAAGCATTTTTTACAATTTCTTTTCATCCTGCTATTGGAGAATAAGTACCAGAAATGCAAAAACGCCCTGTCTCTCAACACGGCGTTTTTGCGCTTTTTTATGCTCTTTATGATTATTTCCGTTCTTCTTCCGGCAGCTCTCTGCGGATCTCCTTAGTCTGAATCTCCCGGAGGATCTGTTCCATAAACTCTGCCACACTCTTCTGGCCTTCATCACCTGCAAAACGGCTTCTCACACTGACCAGCCCGTTTTCTTCTTCACTGGCTCCCACCACCAGCATATAAGGAAGTTTGGCCATTCTGGCCTCTCTGATCTTATAACCGATCTTTTCAGAGCGGTTGTCCACCGTAACATCGATGCCTGCCGCTGCCAGCTCTTTTCTCACCATTTCCGCATACTCATTGAATTTTTCGGAAATCGTCAGGATACGCACCTGCTCCGGACAGAGCCATGTGGGAAACTTACCGGCATACTTTTCAATCAGCCATGCCAGCGTCCGTTCATAACAGCCCAAGGAAGTCCGATGGATAATGTAAGGGCGGATCTTATCCCCATTCTGGTCAATGTAATACATATCAAAGTTTTCGGCAATGGCACAATCCAACTGAATGGTAATCATGGTATCTTCTTTACCATATACATTTTTGGCCTGAATATCAATCTTGGGTCCATAAAACGCAGCCTCGCCGTCCGCTTCGGTAAAAGGCAGGCTGTTTTCCTGTAAAATCTGACGCAGGGCATCCTGTGTCTTTTCCCAGTACGCCTCGTCTCCCAGATATTTCTCTCTGTTTTCCGGATCCCACTTGGACAGGCGATAGGTCACATCCTCCAGAAGCCCCAGTACACCCAAGACATAATTGGCCAGGTTCAGGCAGCTTTTCAGCTCTTCCTCTGCCTGATCCGGACGGATCACCAGATGTCCCTCTGATATGGTAAACTGACGCACTCTGGTCAGCCCATGCATCTCACCGGAATCCTCATTTCTGAACAGAGTGGAGGTTTCGCCATAGCGGATGGGCAGATCCCGATAGGAATGCTGTCCGTTTTTGTAGCAATAGTACTGAAAAGGACAGGTCATGGGACGCAGGGCAAACACTTCCTTATCCTTTTCCTCATCTCCCAGCACAAACATACCTTCTTTATAATGATCCCAGTGGCCGGAAATTTTATACAGATCGCTTTTGGCCATAAAAGGCGTTTTGGTCCGTACATAGCCCCACTCCCGGTCCTCCAGATCCTCAATCCAGCGCTGCAGCTTCATCACCATTTTGGTTCCCTTGGGCATCAGCAGAGGCAGTCCCTGTCCCACCACATCCACAGTGGTGAACAGCTCCATCTCCCGGCCCAGCCGGTTGTGGTCCCGCTTCTTAATATCCTCCAGGTGGGCCAGATAGGCTGCCAGCTCTTCTTTGGAGGCAAACGCCGTCCCATAGATACGCTGGAGCTGCGCCTTATCCGAATCCCCTCTCCAGTATGCCATAGAAGAAGAGATCAGCTTAAACGCCTTAATGCCCTTTGTACTCATCAGATGGGGGCCTGCGCACAGATCCACAAAGCCGCCCTGGTCATAGAAAGAGATTTCCGCCCCTTCCGGCAGATCCCGGATCAGCTCCACCTTATAAGGCTCTCCGGCCTTCTCCATATACTTCACGGCCTCTTCTCTGGACAAGGTAAAACGCTCCAGTTTATGGCCTTCCTTTATGATCTTTTTCATTTCTTTTTCCAGGTTATCAAGATCCTCCCTGGAAAAAGGCGCATGGTCAAAGTCGTAATAAAACCCTTCATCAATGGAAGGACCGATTGTCACTCTGGCATCAGGAAACAGCCGTTTTACCGCCTGTGCCAACACATGAGAACAGGTGTGCCGCACCGTCCGAAGTCCCGCCTCATCCCTGACTGTCAGAATCTGCAGCGTGCAGTCTCTGTCTATCACAGTTCGCAGATCCACAACCTCTCCATCCACTTCTCCTGCGCAGGCCGCTCTTGCCAGTCCTTCACTGATGTCTGCGGCAATGTCATATACACACATTGCCTGCGCATATTCTCTGCTGCTTCCGTCTTTTAACGTGATTTTCATGTCCGTTCCTCCAAACAAAGGGATCAGCCTTTATTTCTGTGCTACATCCTTCATGGAAAAGCTGATCCGCCCCATCTTATCCTTACCGAGACAGACCACCGTTACCTTATCGCCCAGTGTCAGCACATCCTCCACATGATTGATCCGCTCTCTTGCGATCTTGGAAATATGCACCATACCCTCCTTACCGGGCGCAAACTCGATAAAGGCGCCAAACTCCTTAATACTTACCACCGTGCCGTTGAATACCTGTCCCGCTTCAAACTCAGTCACAATAATTTTAATCATCTCAATGGCTTTGTCAATCATCGCCTGATCTGTACCGCATACGGATACCGCTCCGTCATCGGTAATATCGATCTTTACGCCGGTTCTTTCAATAATCGTATTGATGGTTTTCCCGCGCTGTCCCACCACATCACCGATCTTTTCCGGATCAATCTGAATCTGTACGATCTTGGGCGCATACTGACTTATGCTTTGACGGGGTGAAGCAATCGCCGGCTTCATACACGTATCCATAATGAACAATCTGGCCTCCCGGCATCTTGCAATCGCACCTTCCACAATTTCCCTGGTCAATCCGTGAATCTTAATATCCATCTGGATCGCCGTAATGCCTTCCGTCGTACCGGTTACTTTAAAGTCCATATCCCCGAAGAAATCCTCCAGTCCCTGGATATCTGTCAGAAGCACATAGTCATCGTTGGTTTCTCCTGTTACCAGTCCGCAGGAAATGCCTGCCACCATCTTTTTAATCGGCACGCCTGCTGCCATCAGGGACATACAGGACGCACAGGTGGACGCCATAGAGGTGGAACCGTTGGATTCAAAAGTTTCCGAAACGGAACGAATCGCATAAGGGAACTCCTCTGTGGAAGGCAGCACCGGGAGCAATGCCCGCTCTGCCAGTGCGCCATGTCCGATCTCACGGCGTCCCGGCCCTCTGGAAGGTTTGGTTTCTCCCACCGAATAGGACGGGAAATTATAATGATGCATATAACGCTTGCTTACTACATTTTCATCCAGACCATCCAGCTTCTGTACTTCCGAAAGAGGCGCCAGTGTGGTCACATTGCAGATCTGCGTCTGCCCTCTGGTAAACATGGCGGAACCGTGTACTCTGGGAATGGTATCCACCTCTGCCGCTAACGGACGGATCTGTGTCATCTCACGGCCATCGGGACGTTTGCCGTCCTGCAGAATCATCTTCCGGACTGTCTTTTTCTGATACTGATAAATTGCCTCATCCAGTACGGCCAGCCATTCTTCATTTTCCGCAAACGCTTCTTCCAGCCGCTGGGTAATCTGTCTGATATTCTCCTCACGAACCTGCTTTTCATCCGTGAACACTGCTGTTTCCATCTCTTCCGGCGTTACGGTTTCCCGGATCCGGGCGAACATCTCTTCCGGGATGGCACAGCTTGTATAGATATGCTTGGGCTTGCCCACCTCAGAAACGATCTGATCAATAAACGCAATTATCGTCTGGTTGATCTCATGCGCCTTGTAAATCGCTTCCAGCATAATGGTTTCCGGCACCTCATTGGCGCCTGCTTCAATCATAATCACTTTTTCTCTGGTGGATGCAACGGTCAGTTTCAGATCTCCGTTTTTCCATTCTTCCTGAGAAGGATTCACAATAAATTCCCTGTCGATCATACCGATCTGCGTCATCGCACAGGGTCCTGCAAAGGGGATATCGGAAATACAGGTGGCAATGGATGCACCCAGCATAGCCACCAGCTCAGGACGGCACCCCGGATCCACCGACATCACCATATTGTTTAATGTCACGTCATTTCTGTAATCCTTGGGAAACAGAGGGCGCATGGGCCTGTCAATCACGCGGCTGGTCAGAACCGCATTTTCGGAAGCCTTTCCCTCTCTCTTATTAAAACCGCCGGGAATCTTCCCCACTGCATACAGCTTCTCTTCAAATTCCACACTCAGAGGAAAGAAATCAATCCCTTCCCTGGGTTTTTCGGAAGCCGTCGCCGTGCTCAGCACAGTCGTCTCCCCATACTGCATAAAAGCACAGCCGTTTGCCTGCTTTCCCACTTTGCCGATCTCCACCTTTAAGGTACGGCCGGCAAGTTCCATTGTGTAAGTTTTGAACATATTCTTCTCCTTTTCACTGATATTCTCAGGCAGAAGATGCCGAAACTACTGAGCTGCACGCAGTCTCCTGTATCCACCTCAGTGGTCTCGGAAGCACTCCTCTGCCATATGGAAAAGGCGGATGAAAAATCAATCCGCCTATTCTGCATTCCTATTTACGAAGTCCCAGTCTCTCTATCAGAGCACGATATCTTGTAATATCTTTCTGCTTCAAATAAGCAAGCAAACCACGTCTCTGTCCAACCATCATCAAAAGACCTCTTCTGGAATGATGGTCTTTCGGATTGTTTTTCAAATGCCCGGTCAGCTCCTCAATCCTCGCTGTCAGAACTGCAATCTGCACCTCCGGTGAACCGGTATCGCCTTCACTTCTTGCATATTCTTTGATAATTGTTGTTTTCTTTTCCTTAGAAATCACGTTTCTTTCCTCCTGTCACTGATACGCCTGTCACTAAGAAAGGGCCAGAACCTCCCGTTTCCGAGCGACGGTAAATTCCATACTTGACCATTTTAACACATTCTTATTTTAATGTAAAGCCTGATTTATAAAAAACCCGCGCTTTTCCTGTGCTTTACTCAGGGCAGAACCCGTCTGATGGTCGCCGGGGACCGATACGTGGCATTGGAAATACGAATACCCGTTCTGGGATTGCTGGCATGTACCACCTGTCCGTCGCCGATATACAGCGCCACATGATTGATCGTACCACCCTTGGCATAGAAAATCAAATCCCCCGGTTTGGCATCCGCCAGAGAAATCTTGGTTCCCACTCCTGCCTGTTCTCTGGAAGTACGCGGCAGAGATACCCCGAACTTTTTAAATACACTCTGTACAAAACCGGAACAGTCAGCGCCTTTGGTCAGGCTGGTGCCGCCCCATACGTAAGGATTGCCCACAAACTGTTTTGCATACTGGCACAGATCAATCCGTGTATTGGAGATACCGCTTCCGTATAACAGTTCCTTCATAGTCACTGCCGTCTCCAGCTCTTCCTCCACCACACAATAATCTGTGGATACATAGGCTTCCTCGTCGTCCAGCATGATCTTGGCCCATCCCTCAGGCTGCTGCTCCACCACCTCCAGCCGCTCATCCTGCGCCACCAGCGTGATCACAGGACACTCCGTACTGGGCTGCTCCCGTACTTTCAGTGTCTGAGTGTTGACCTTGGCCACTGTGTAGACTACTTCCTGTGCCTTATTTTTTGCCGCCTCTCCGGTCAGAAGATAATCCATGTGCACATAGCCTTCCACCTTGCCCGACTTTACATAGGCCCAGTCTCCGTCTATGGAAAGGATCTCACAGGCAGCATTTTTCGTCATCTTCCCCACCAGCTCGCCGTCCTCTCCGGCCTTGTCCCGTACATTCAGATGGTTGTCCACCTGGGCAATGCCCAGATTGGTATATCCCCAGAGATTGTTCACACTGTTGGCCTCTTTCTGAGCCTGGGCCGTATCCAGCACTTCCTGGTCTATTGGCTCTTCCGGCTCCTGCATGGCCGCCTGTTCCGCTTCTCTGGCTGCCTCTTTCTCCCTGATTCCGTCCTGTACCGCCGCTCCGGCCCTCCGCTCCGTTTCCGGATCCGTTGTCCCCGCATCAGCGACCATACGGTCAAATCCCGCTGTCACCCGCACGATTCCGTCTGCGGAAACTGCTTGTATCCTTATACCGGCGCCCGACAATATCACTGCCACAAGTATCCCGGTTCTGCCTGCTGTCCTTTTTTTCATATATGCATCATTTCCTTTTCTGAATTTGTTACAAATTTATTACACCTGTAACGAATTGTAACAAATTCAGAAAATCCTGTCAATCCACCCCATACATTTCCATTATGTTCTAAGGCGGGAAATACAGTCGTTTTTCATCTGCCTTTTATCTGTCACAGTCCTTCTCAGCCGCATCAAAGCACTCTCCCCGCGCCCAGGGACTGCCAATGTCGCATCTGCCATGATGATATGCCTTTGATACACTGCCTTCCTCCACTCCCTGGACGGCCTCCAGCTTCATCCGGCTCTCCCCGCCTGCTGCAAACCCGTCCAGAATCTTCATTACCGCTTCGATGTCTGCCTCTGCTGCTCTGATTGTTTCATCCATATCATTTCCCTTTTCCTTTCTTACCGGGACAGGCCCGGCCCGGTTACAGTTCCCGACGCTCCTGTGTCAGCTCCCACTGGACTCCGTATCGATCGATAAAGTGAAAAAAGCGCCGGCTGCTGATCCGCTCCGATTCTTCCTGTTTTTTATCGAAGTTTCCTTCCATATTCCAGTCAAAACACAGGAAATCAAAGGGTCTGGTAACACTGAGCTGTGTTACCTTATAATCGCCGCTGGTATTGATCAGCGTAATATCCGGCTGCGAACTGATATATGCAAACGCTTCTTCTATATTTTCTGTCTCCAGAGAAACAAATCTGACACCGCTCATATCATTGGCCTTAAACAGAACAGGAGTCTTTCTCCCTTCCGGATAGTGAAAACGCATCAGCGTAAGTGTCAGTTTCGTACCGGGCAGATCCATGATGCCCACGGATACTTCGCTTTCTCCTGCCTCTTTCAGAAATCCCATCCCCTTGAAGAATCCCTTATTTCTCCAGTAAGGGAAATATTCTCTTGGAGCTGCACCCAAAAGTCTTTCATAATACTGAAATGCCTCATTTACATCATCCACCATAATACAAATATAAGATAATCCGGCAAACACCGGTTTCTTCAATTCCTCATCAGCCATACTCCATCATCTCCCCTTACCATTACATCCAGGATGAAAAAGCCCTGCTCCGTATAACAGAACATTTCTCCCTTCATTCGCTTTGCCGCTTCCTGTATGGTCTGCAAACCAAATCCGTGTCCGGTTTCTTTTTTCTCTGTCTCCGGAAGCCTCCCCTTTTCAACTCGAAGATCATCCCGGCAGCGGTTCTTGATCCGGATAATCAGCCAGCCGCGCTGATACCGCATCTGTACGGAAACCATCTTTTCTACAGCCGATGGAAGGCGGCTGGTGGCATCGCAGGCATTTTCCAGCCCGTTGGAAAGAATCTGACACAGCTCCACATGCTGCAGCCTTTCTTCACCGGTCCGGATGTCCAGATGAACCGGAATCCCCAGCTCATCAAACTTCATCACATAATAACTGAGCACCGCATTCAGATAGGGATTGACACAGAACTGTTCTTCATATACTTTCTTCACAGAGATGGCTTTATTCAGATATTCCTGAGCTTCCTCTGCCTTACCCTGTGCCAGCAGGCCTGACAACGTAATGGTATGGGCCTTCATATCATGCCTGATCCGCTGGATACGACGCTGATTGTCCAGTTGTATCTCCATCTGCTGCCTTACCTCCTGCAGAATATGTTCACTTTTCTGTCTGCGGTACAGAAGAAGCTGTCGGTACATAGCGACAAAAATGGTGGCATAGTTCATCGGCATCAGAAGCAGAATCAGCAGAAAACCCAAAAGCTCCTGGGATCTGCTGGTTATGATAACCGGAAAATTAGCCGTTACAACCAACAGAATATAATACAGCGCCGACATAGCCGCAAATACATTCCACCCTCTGTCCACAGATTCCTGCAGCTCCATGTACGGTTTACGCAGCAGTCTGTATACACCCCATTCAAGCAGCGGAAATAAAACCAGTCTGCTTAAAAACATCAGCAGATAATCATCACCGCCAAAATAGAAATCCAGCAGATTGGTCACAATGATAATCCAGTATGCCACTGTATCGGACAGACAAAAGGTAAACAGGAAACGTCCCCGCCGGTCTTTTGACATATAGTAATAAAAAACCAGGCTGGGAAGCGTACAGGTCAGAAAAAAAAGCTGCCCCATCCGTGCAGAACCCAGAAGAATCAGCCCTGACACATTGCCCGCGATCAGCGGTACCATACAGGTTCCTGTCAGCAGCAGGGTTTTTCTGCGTGAAAAACGGGAACGATAAAGCAGCATAAATACAATCAATATATGAAACAGGCACCATATAACAGATAAATCCCGCAGTATCGTGTCATGCATCAATCCATCTCCTCAAACAAAATCTCCTGATATCTTTTTTTCACATCTGCAAAATAACGTCTGGATACCGGAATGCTCACACCGGCCACTACCAGCTCACTGCCCTCCAGATTATCCGCATAGTGCATATTGGCCAGATAGCTCTGGTGACAGCGGCAGAATACGCCGTCCGATACCCGCCCTGCGATCTCATCCAGCCTGCCGGTGCATTCCTGTACAGAACCATCCCTGCAGTGAATAGAGAGCGTATGTCCTCTGCTGCTGATATACAGAATCTTATTATACGGTATGGAACCGATCTTCCCCCGCCATTTAAAATACAGGGAAAGCTCTCTGTTCCTGACAATGTCCTTGGAAACCCGCTCCAGTAATTTTCTGATGTCCTCAGGCCGTATCGGCTTCAAAAGATACTGCACCGCATACAGATCATATGCTTCCCGGTAAAACGCGTCACTGAAGGAAATAAAGCAGACTGCCCCATACTCATCCATCTGCCGGAGCTGTTTTGCCAGCTCGATTCCATCCATGACCTCAAGATAAATATCCAACAAATACAAATCGTAATGCACCCTGTCGTCTTTGACATCTGTCAGAAGCTGTTCCGCGCTTTGATACAGCCGGGTATCATGTATACCACTTAACATATTCTGCAGCCTCACAGCATCCTGACGGCAATCGTCACATATCGCAATTTTCATAAAAAAAGCCCTTTCATTTCAGTCATTTCTCCCTACTGTAAACCGACATTCCTGATTATAAAGAAGTTTTTTATGTCCATCAATGTCATTTCTGATTTGGAATATGCCAATTTTGCCGCAAACTGTAAATATGGAAGGGCACCCGTTTCCAACAGGTGCCCGCACTGCGCATATCCTATGCCGTTGCCGTTTTTTTCTCCTCGGCATCGTCGCTGTCACTATGAAGAATTGCAAATGCAATATTAGTGGCATGGTCCGACACTCTTTCCAGGCCGGATACAACATCGGAAAACAGCATACCTGCTTCCGGCGTACACTCGTTTTTCGTCAAACGCTCCACATGGAACTGCTGCAGCTCCCGCTCCTTTTCATCTATGGCATCTTCCAGCTCTATGATCTCACCCATATGCTCTTCATTGCTTCTGGCAAACATATCTATAGAATATCTTACGATCTTATTGACCATCTCCAGCATCTCCCCCAGCTCGTTCTGGGCTTCCCGGCTGAAACTGGTTCCCTTTTCTTTTCGCTGACGGGCAGAATCTGCCACATTCTCCGCATGATCTCCGATCCGCTCAATATCATTTACCACATGAAACAGGGCGCCGATACTTTTCAGATCCTCAATCGGCAATGTGGTCTGATTGATCTTAACCAGATAATTGGTGATGGCATGGTTCAAAAAGTTAATGTTTTTCTCCACTGCATACACCTCTTCTATGTCCTCATCATCCAGTGTGATCAGCGCGTTCATGGCCCGGTTCAGGTTTTCACTGGCCAGGTCCGCCATCCGTTCGATCTCCTTAATGACCTCCACCACTGCTGTGGCAGGATTGAACACCACCTTATCGCCAATGTATTTGAGCTGAAAGCTGTCCCGGTAGCCCACCTTCTTGTCATCACCCGGTACGAAGACATAAGTCATCCTGACCAGCAGCCCGGAAAACGGAAACAGCAACAGTACCTGCAGTATCTTGATGATGGTATGGGCATTTGCCACACATCGGCCCGGATTGCCGCCGGAAATACTGTTGAAAAAATCCACGATAGGCTCCACCGCAATCAGGAAGATCACATAAAAAATAATCGTACCCACCACATTGAACAAAAGATGGATCATAGCCGCCCGTTTGGCATCTTTCTTGCCGGCCAGACTGGCCAAGGTGGCCGATGCACAGGCGCCAATGTTGCAGCCCAGCATAATATACATACAGATCGGCAGGCCCAGCAGACCCTGGTTGGCCATCAAAAGGATAATGCTGACTGTCACGGAAGAGCTCTGGATCACCGTTGTCACCACCGTCCCCAGCAGCACTGCCAGAAGCGGACTGGTAAGAGAAGCAAACAAATGTACCAGAGCCGGATCCTCCTTCAGACCTGCCATTGCACCTGACATCCCGGACAGGCCCATAAACAGTACGCCAAAACCGAGAACGATCTCGCCGATCTTTTTAATCATATTGTTTTTCACAAACATAACGGCAATCACGCCGCCAAGCAAAAATACCGGAGCAATTTCGGATAAGTTAAAAGACACAAGCTGAGAAGTAACCGTTGTACCGATATTGGCGCCCAGAATCACGCCGGCAGCCTGATACAGATTCATCAGGCCGGAATTTACAAAACTGACTACCATAACCGTACAGGCACTGGAGGACTGGATCACAGCAGTAAACACAATACCCACCAGCATTCCCGTAAAGCGGTTGGTGGTAAAAAACTCAAGAATCCCGCGCAGTTTTGCACCTGCCGCTTTCTCAATGCCCTCGCTCATGAGTTTCATGCCAAACAGAAACAGGCCAAGTCCGCCTGCCATAGATAATAGTACTGAAGCATTCATCTTATGTACCCTTTCGTCTGATCGCTGGAAATCCCTGCGGTATGAACACATTTTCCTGTGGATTCCACAAATTTCATGCATTCCCTACATTATTGTACGTGATAAGAAACAAAGTTACAAGTACCAATTTACCATTTTACCTTCTGCAATATCCTTTTCCATCTGCCGCTTCAGTTCTTCCACCGAATCAAACTTCATTTCAGGCCGTTTAAACCCAAGCAGATTGACTGTAATCTCCCTGCCGTATATATCCTCATTAAAATCATACAGATAGGTTTCCACGCCCATAACCTTTTCCCTGCTGACCGTGGGCTTACAGCCAATGTTGGTAATGCTTCTGTAATGATTCCCTCCATAGGAAACATTGGAAAAATACACCCCTCTGGGCGGCAGCAGCTTGTCCCCGGGCGGCAGCAGATTGACTGTGGGCATCCCGATGGTCCTGCCCAGCCGCCTGCCGTGCACCACCGTTCCGGTTACGCTATAGGGAAACCCGATCAATTCCGTCACCTGCTCCATCTCTCCTGCTTCCAATGCCCTGCGGATCCGGCTGGAGCTGATCTCCCTGCCGTCCGCGCACACTTTGTCGATCACTTCCACCGCAAATCCCAGCCGATCCCCATAGGCCGCCAGCATAGCGCCGTCTCCTGCGCCGCCTGCCCCGAAAGTAACATCCGTCCCGGCCGCCACATACGCCGCACGCATCCTCCGAGCCAGGATCTCTTCAATAAAAGCAGCCGGTGAGATGGCCGCGGTATCCGCACGCAGGGGAAATTCAATCAGCACATCCACACCCAGCCGCTGAAAAATCCTGCGTTTTTCTTCTCTTGTAGTCAGTTCCCGCACCTGTCCCTTACCGAAAAAAACCGCCGGTACAGGATCAAAGGTAAACACTGCAGACTCCAATCCGCTTTTCTTTTTTTCCAATATATGCGACAGCAGCGCCTGGTGGCCTCTGTGAATGCCGTCAAATTTCCCGATGGCAACTGCGCATGCCTTATCCAGACAAAAGTCTGTTCTGCCCTGTATCAGACGCATGGTATCTCCTTCTTTATTCTCAGCAGGATTCTGAGGGCAAAAACATTTTAACAGGCACAAACCTGCCCTTCATCACCTCAAATCCATAGATTCCGTAAAAACGCCCCTGTGAATCATGTATTCTTACCTGTTCTCCATCCATCCAGCCGGACTTCCCCGTGATCTGACGCAGAAACAGCGGATTGCCGTTGCGTACAGCCGATGTATATGCCTCTTTGACTGTGATCACCGGCAATGCGGAAAACATCTCCTCCACAGGCAGGATCAGTGTGCCGGCTTCACCGGCCGCAGCCGCCGCCTCGATCTCATCCAGCCTCTTCGCCTCCTTTAGTGTGAAACGGTCCACACGGGTGCGAAGCAGGCTCGCCATAGTACCGCCGCAGCCCAGCCTCTCTCCGATGTCGTGACACAACGTTCTGATATAAGTCCCTTTGGAACAGACCACACGCATCCTGACCCTGGGCAGCTCTATGGAACATATTTCCAGCTCATGGATGGTCACAGGCCTTCTCTTCCGCTCCACTTCTTTTCCTTCTCTTGCCAGCTCATACAGACGCTTTCCTTCCACCCTGCAGGCGGAATACATAGGCGGAAGCTGTTCATAAGTTCCCAGAAATCCCATCACCGCTTTTTCCGTCTCTTCCCTGGTGACGCATACGTCCCGTCTGGCAAGTATCCGGCCGGTCATATCCTGCGTGTTGGTTGTCACACCCAGCAAAAGCTCTGCCTGATATTCTTTTTCCTTATCTGTCAGCATGCCGCAGAGCCTGGTGCCGTTTCCCAGACATACAGGAAGCACACCCTCTGCCTCCGGATCCAGCGTGCCTGTATGCCCTATCTTCTTCAGCTTCAGTATCCCCCGGAGCCGGGCTACCACATCGTGGGAAGTGTAACCTCTTTCTTTATATACATTAATAACTCCGTTCTGCACGGTTTTCTCCGTTTTCACTCATCTTCCTCATGCAATTGCTTTTCAATATGTAAAGACAGATTGTTGACCACATCATGAAACGTTCCTGACATCGAGCATCCTGCTGCCTTTTTATGACCGCCGCCCCCGAAATAGGAAGCGATTTTTGCCACATCCACCTTATCCGTGGAACGCATGCTTACTTTATACTGCATCACATCCGTTTCATACATAAAGATGGCGCATTCCACACCTCTTGTATTTTTCAGCAGACTGGCAATGCCGTCCAGATCCTGAGGCTCCGCATGGTAAAACTGCATCAGCTTCCGGTCCACAGCGCTGACAATGCATCTGCCGTGAAGAAACAAAATACTTTCCAGCAGCGCCCGGCCCATGATCTGATTTTGTACATAGGTCTTTTCATAAAATGTCTTTTCGATAATGCCGGAAAAGTCAAATCCATAACTGATCAGATCGGCCGCGGCCCGCAGCGTTTCCGGCGCTGTGTTGGAATACTGAAACACGCCGGTGTCGTGAATCATACCGATGTACACAGCCTTCGCAATCTCCCCGTCCATCAGCTCCCGTTGAAACAGCCGGTACACCAGCTCGCTGGTGGAGCTGGCCTTCGGATCAATATAATTGACTGTGCCGCATCCCATATTGCTGATATGATGATCGATGTTGATCCGTTTTCCGGCTCCTTCAAACAGCCGCTGCGCACTGCCCAGCCTGCTGCTTTCGCAGTCCAGGGCAAAAAATATATCCGGCGCTTCTGCCTCTTCTGCCTTCCGTATCTTTGATACACCCGCAATCTCATCAAAAATGTCAGGGACGGACTCCAGGTAAACGGATACTTCAGTACCCGGCGCCGCACATTTTTTCAAATACAGATACAGTGCCATACAGGAGCCCACGCAGTCGCCGTCCGGCCGGATATGGCCGCCTATCCCAATTGTCTTTGCCCCTTTTATCTCTTCTGATAACTGAAACATACTACCCCTTTCTTCCGGGCTGTCGATTCCCTGTACAGGCTATTCCGACAAGTCCTCTTCCCCGTTCTCTCTGTTCAAATTCCGGTTCACTTCCTCGATTTTTCGGGACATGGATACTCCATAGGCTATGGATTGGTCCATAATAAACCGCAGATCCGGTGTATAGCGCAGATTCAGCTCTCTGGCCAGCTTCGTCCGGATAAAGCCTTCCGCACTGGTAAGGCCCTCCAATGTATCCGCTGCTGTTTTTTCATCCCCCAGCACGCTGATCCACGCCTTGCAGGTCTTTAGATCCGGCGCCACTTCCACCGATACCACCGAAGTCAGCGGTGCGATACGGGGATCTTTGATCTGGCTGCGGATAATATCCGCCAGCACTCTCTGTACCTCACCGTTGATTCTTGTATTTTTAATACTGTTTTTTTTCATTCCATTCCTTACTTTCTGTCTATCTGGGTACTTCCACCATAATATAAGCCTCTACAATATCCAGCTCCTGCATCTGGTCAAAGCCCTCAAACACAAGACCGCATTCAAACCCGGCCTTCACTTCCTTTACATCATCTTTAAACCGCTTCAGAGATGCCAGGCCGCCTTCGAAAATCTGCTTTCCTTCCCTGGTAATCCGAATCTTGCAGCCTCTCTGGAATACACCGTCCAGCACATAGGAACCTGCAATATTCCCCACTGCAGACGCACGGAACAACTGACGCACCTCGGCATGGCCGATCACCTTTTCTTCAAAGACCGGATCCAGCATACCCTTCATGGCCGCTTCCACATCCTCAATGGCCTGATAGATCACCTTATACAGTCTGATGTCCACGCCTTCCCGTTCCGCAATCGTCTTAGCTGTGGCATCCGGGCGGATATTAAAGCCGATGATAATCGCGTTGGATGCCGATGCCAGCGTCACATCCGACTCGTTGATGGCGCCCACACCGCCGTGGATGCATTTCACCACGACCTCTTCATTGGTCAGTTTCAGCAGACTCTGCTTCACAGCCTCCACACTGCCCTGTACATCCGCCTTGATGATCAGGTTCAGTTCCTTCAGATTGCCGGCCTGAATCTGGCTGAACAGATCATCCAGAGACATTTTGGATTTGGTTTCCTCCAGCTTTTTCTCTTTATTCTGTGCCAGATACGTTTCCGCATAGGATTTGGCCGTCTTATCATTCTCATGGGCAATAAAGATTTCCCCTGCATTGGGTACGTCGGAAAGGCCCAGTATCTCCACCGGCGTGGACGGTCCTGCTTCCTTAACTCTCCGTCCCTTATCGTCGATCATGGCTCTTACCTTGCCATGGCTGGAACCTGCGGAAATAAAGTCGCCCACATGTAGCATACCCTTCTGTACCAGCACCGTAGCCACCGGGCCGCGGCCTCTGTCCAGCTCCGCCTCGATCACAAGGCCTCTTGCCCGGCGTCCGGGATTTGCCTTCAGCTCCAGGATCTCCGCAGTCAGAAGTATCGTCTCCAGCAATGTCTCTATGCCTTCTCCCGACTTGGCGGATACAGGTACAAATTCCGTACTTCCGCCCCAGTCCACCGGGATCAGCTCATGTTCGGTCAATTCCTGCTTCACTCTGTCGATGTTGGCGCCCGGCTTATCGATCTTATTGACTGCCACAATGATCTCAATCCCTGCCGCTTTGGCATGGTTGATTGCCTCCACTGTCTGGGGCATCACACCGTCATCCGCCGCCACCACTAAGATGGCAATGTCCGTGGAATTGGCGCCCCGCATACGCATGGCCGTAAATGCTTCATGGCCGGGTGTGTCCAGGAAAGTGATCTTTTCATTCTTAATATTGACAGTATACGCGCCAATATGCTGCGTGATACCGCCTGCTTCCCGGTCTGTCACATTGGTTTTACGGATGGCATCCAGAAGTGAGGTCTTACCATGATCCACATGCCCCATAACACAGATAACAGGAGGACGCTTTACCATATTCCTTTCGTCCTCTTCCTCTTCCCGGAGAAGCTCTTCGATCACATCCACTTTTACTTCCTTCTCGCAGATGATTTCATATTCGATAGCAATTTCTTCCGCCGTTTCAAAGCTGATTTCCTGGTTGACCGTAACGACCTGGCCCTGTAAAAACAGCTTCTTTACGATCACCGACGGCTGAATCTTCATCTTATCCGCCAGCTCTTTCACGGTAAGTGTCTCCGGCAGCGTAATGGTCTTGATCTTTTCTTCCTGTTTTTCCTCTGCCTTTTTCTCCGGTTTGATAAATCTGCCCGGTTTGTTTTTATTCTTGCCGTTGCCGTCCTCATAGATGGCATCCTTTTTGGAACGTTTGTCACGTTCCTGATTCATACGGCGTTTTTCATCGTCACGATGCTTTTCTCCGTCTTTGACAGGGGTCTCCGCCGCAAAGGTTTTCGCCCCCAAAGGCTTTCTGAATTTATTGTCCTCCCTGCCAGTTCCTTTTTCAGAGCGGCCGCTATCATTAAAATTCCGGCCGCGGCCCGCGCCGCCCGGACGGCTGCCAGCATCCTTATGAAAACGGCTGCCGCCGGAGCGATTATCCGTCTGACGGCTTCTATAATCATTGCTCCCACCTGTTCTCTCCTGTCTGTCCTGTCTCTCTGTTCTTTCCTGCCCTCTCCGGTCCTGTCTGCCTTCCATGCCCGGTGTTCTGGAAACGTTTTTCTGCGGCATAGTCTCCTGCTGCGGGCGTGCCGTTTCCTGATTTTTCGCCTGACTGCGTTTCGGCGGATTGGTCGGTTTGATCTGTCCTACAGACGGCGCCGGAGACGGCGGTGTCAGCGGACGGATCAGCGGACGGCGCATAGGGTCATTGTTATTATTATTTCTTCCGCGCCGGTTTCCATTTCCAGATGCACCCGCCCCGGAGCCCGATCCGGCGCCGGAACGCTGAGGCAGCTTGCTGTTATGGGGATTGCTGACAAAGATAATGTTTTTCTTTTTCTTCACAGGCTCCTGTTTGGTACGCTCACCCCTGGCCGTTTCCGGACGGGACTGCGCCTTCCCGCCGTCTCCCGCCTTCGGCCCGTCGCCTGTCTTTGCTTTTTCTGCAGTTTTCGCTTCTCCGGCAGGCTCCGGTACGGCAGTCTTTTTTCCCAGCTCTCTGCGGACCATATCGGCTGCCGCTTCCTCCACACTGCTCTGCGCCGCCTTTACCTCGATTCCTTTATTCTGTAAAAAAGCAATCACTTCCTTACTTTGTTTATCCACTTCTTTTGCAAGCTCGTGTACTTTTATTTTCGCCATACTCACTACCTCCGTATTCGTTATTTTTCACATTCCAGCTTATTTATGATGTTCTTTGCAAACCCTTCGTCCGTCACTGCGATCGACGCCCGAAATTCTTTTCCTATACTGTGTCCCAACGCTTCCATCGTTCCATAGAAATACAGAGGCACTTCATAAAAGCTGCACATATTTGTAAATTTCTTTTTCGTATTGCCGGATGCTTCGCTGCTTACGACCACGAGAAAGGCTTTCCGCTCTTTTACCGCCTTCTCCGTCATAAACTCTCCGCTGACCAGATTTCCGGATCTGGTTGCCAGTCCCAGCAACGACAGTATCTTATTGTTCATTCTCTGTTCCTCTGAAACTCCTTTTCCAGATTCTCATAAACTTGCTCCGGAATGCTCATCCTGAAAGAACGCTCCAGTCCTTTGTTCTTTCTTGCGCTTTGCAGGCATGCTTCGGAAACACAAAGATAAGCGCCTCTTCCGTTTTTCCTGCCTGTTACATCCAATGTGATCTCGCCCTGCGCATCCTTCAAAACGCGCATCATCTCACTCTTGGCCTTCATCTCCCCACAGCCGATACATTGTCTGAGCGGAACCTTCTTACTCTTCATAGACTTCTCCCGAACCGTCCCATTCCGCTTCTCCTTCCTCAGGCAGATCATATGTCTCTTCCTGTTCTTCTCCAAAAACAAGGCCTTCTTCTTTTATACTTATATCTCCTTCCGGCTCCTGTCCCTGCTCTACAAGGCCCTCTTCTGTCTCTTCATAAGAATCTTCAAAATCCAGGCCCTCTTCCTCCTCATAGTCATCCTCGTACTCATCCATATAGTCCTCGTACCGGAATCCGGGTGTATCCTTTGCCTGTGTCTCGCTCTTGATGTCTATTTTATAACCGGTCAGCCGCGCCGCCAGTCTTGCATTCTGCCCTTCCTTTCCGATGGCAAGGGAAAGCTGATAATCAGGCACCACCACTTTGGCTGTCTTTTCATCCGGATCCGCAAATACCGCAACGATTTTCGCAGGAGAAAGGGCATTTTGAATCAGATTGCCGGGGTTTTCATCCCAGTTGATAATATCAATCTTTTCCCCTCTCAGCTCCTCCACGATGGCATTGACTCTGGCGCCGTTCATCCCCACGCAGGCACCCACCGCATCCACATTGGGATTTCTGGACCACACCGCAATCTTCGTCCGGCTGCCCGCCTCTCTGGCAATGCTTTTGATCTCCACCGTTCCGTCCTTGATCTCGGTTACTTCCGCTTCAAACAGACGCTTTACCATCTCCGGGTGGGTCCGGCTCACCAGAATCTTGGGTTCTTTGGACATATTCCGCACTTCAAGAATATAGACCTTAATCCTCTCCGTAGGTTTGAATACCTCTCCTTTGATCTGCTCACTCTCTGTCAGAATCGCATCCGCCTTTCCCAGATTGATGCTGATGTTCCGTCCCAGATACCGCTGTACCACACCTGTTACGATATCCTTTTCCTTTTTGCAGTACTGATTGTAAATCACACTTTTTTCTTCTTCCCGGATTTTCTGCAGAATTACATTTTTGGCATTCTGGGTTGCGATACGGCCAAACTCTTTGGATTTGATCTCGATATGAATCATATCGCCCAACTGAGCGTTATGCGAGACTTCCCTGGCATCCTCCAGAGAAATCTGCAGGCAGTCATCCTCCACTTCCTCCACCACTTCTTTTTCCGCATAACAGACAAAATCACAAGTTTCCCTGTCAATTTCAACTTTGATATTATCTGATTTGCCGAAATGATTTTTGCATGCCGTAATCAGAGAATTTTCAATTGCCTCAAACAAAGTGTCTTTGCTGATTTCTTTTTCTCTCTCCAAAATATCAAGCGCTTCCATTAACTCTTTGTTCATTTTTTCCGATTCCTCCTAATTCCTTTTCTCCTAAAAATCCAGCGCCAGTTTGATCCGCGCAACCTCTTTCCTTGCAAAAACCCTCGGCACACCGTCTGTTTCTATCGTAATGGTATCCTCATCAAATGCCTTTAAATCCCCTGTAAATTCTTTCTGTTTGTCTATGGGCACATAGGTTTTCACTTCCACAGTCTCCCCCATGCTCATCTGCAGATGCCGGTCTTTTTTCAATGTCCTTCCCAGTCCGGGACTGCTAACCTCCAGAATATAGGCATCTTCAATAAAGTCCTCTTCATCCAGCCTGTCAGAAAGTGCCCTGCTGACCCTTTCACAGTCCTGGATCGTAACGCCCCCTTCTTTATCAATATAAGCCCGCAGATAAAACTCTCTGCCTTCCTTTACATATTCCACATCATAGATCCCCACTCCTGCCTCCTCTGCAATCGGCACAAGCAGCTCCTGCGTTCTCTCCTCATACTTTTTCTTTGCCATACAATCACCCCTTTATCTTCCATCTGAATTTATGCCATATATTCACCTATGTACCAAAAACAAAGAGTGGAACTCGTTCCACTCTTCACACTTTCTGTCTTATACTATTAAATCTTATACAGTATAGCACTTTTATCCAGTATTTGCAAGCATTTTTGGAAAAATTATGACGTTATTCCGACGCTTCCTGTCCGGACTGCGCCTCCTCTCCGTCCTGTTCCAGAATCTCCGTAATCTTTTCGATCATCTCCTCTTCCTTCAGGCGGAACTTGATTTCCACCCGGCGGGAAGCCGCCATATTCACCTCACCGGTACCTGCTTCATAGATGGGTACACTGTAGGAGCGTCCGTTCACGGTCAGCATCTCCTGGAGCTGCCCGATCTGTTCCTCTGTCAGACCGTTTTCCGCATCCAGACAGAACTGGGCCACCGAATCCGCCCGGTTGGTGGACAGCACCATATTGCTCTGATAATCTCCGTCCGTATCCGTATGGCCTTCGATAATGATTTCCGAAATATAAGGACGGAATGTATCCTGCAGCAGAACTCCCAGATACATGGGGATGATTTCCTGTAATGTGGCCTTGCTCTCCGGCGTCAGTCTGGCACTGTTATAACGGAACAGCACATCCGAAGAAAAGGTAATGGTCCCTGTCTGGGCATCCACCTTCATGGATGAATTATCGAACCGCTTCTGCAGCTCTCCGATGATATCCGTCCGGATGCCCACGATATCCCGCAGCTCACTTCTGGTGGAATCCAGCTCCGCCTGTGCCTCATCAATCCGCTGGTAGGCCGCTGCCAGCTCATCCTCTGTCATAGTGGCCTTTGCATAGGCCTCCTCCAGTTCCTTCATGGAATTCAAAAGCTCCAGCTCTGATGCCTCCAGTTCCTGCCGTGTCGTATCCAACTGTAACTGGGCCGCCTCCAGATCTGTCCGTTTCTGTTTGTAGACAAAAAGGGTAATGGCAATCAGCAGAATAAAGATCAGCAAAAGCGCCGCCATCATATCCGAATAAGACTGCCAGTAACCTGGCTCTTCAAATATCTCTTTTCTTTTATTTCTCATACATATCCCTCATCTGTCCCAGTGCATACAGCTCATTGCCGATTCTTTCGCATGTATCAGAGAGCGTGTCCTCCACTTTTTTCTGTCGGTCCACTGTATGCGCCAGTACCTCATTCAGTGTATTACAGGACTCCAGCATCTTCTGCATCCTTTCTGTTAACTGCCGCAGCTCTTCCCCGCAGTTTCCCTGTGCTTCACAGGACTGCTCCAGGCTCCTGCCCAGCTTTCCCAGCTCTGTCCCCATAGTTTCCGACATACATGTCATAAACTGACGGACGATCTGCTCCACTCCTTCAAGCTGCGCCTGTGCGTTGCCCTGCAAAAGCTCCTGTATCTTCCGAAGAGAACCCGCCATATTTGCCTGATACAACAGCATACTGCCAAGTGCCTCCTGTCTGGTGTGAACTTTGGGCTGCACATACTCATGAAACGCATCCAAAAACCGGTCCAGCTTATCATAGGCATCGGACATCAGACTCCGGTATACAAAAGAAAAGATCAGAGAAAAGAAAATACCATACACGGATGTATGGAAAGCCACTTTCATACCATCCAGCAGCGGTGCGATATTTTCGGATATCGTAAAAATATCATTGCCCGAAAAGGAACTCAGCCCCAGCGACAGGCCCAGAAAAGTTCCCAGGATGCCCAGTCCTGTCATAGCGCCGGAAATATTCGTGTTGAACCAAGTCCTGCCCACCTGATTCACCAGCGCTTCATTTATGTAGGTTTCCACCGGACAGGCGTCTGTCACATTCCCTTTTTTATCCGTATGTACACTCACATGCTTCTGATACATGGCAAACCTGCGGTTTAAGGTAGTATTGGAAAAAGGCTCCGGTTTCTTCCGGTAATCCGGCCAGAGATTTTTCCGGTCCGGCTCAAACTGCCGCTCCATCTCACCTGCCGCCCTCGCCATCGCACCTGTCAGGGAATTCAGCCGGATAAAGCTGATGATGGAAAACAGAAACAGAATACCGATAATGGCCAGAAAGGACACATTGATCACCAGATTGGCTGTCAGCACCACTTCCCCGGCAAACACCCCATTGATATCCAGGATAAAGCCAAAGGTCAGAATATAAACTACAATCAACAGAATATACCATTTGTTTCTCATAAAAACCTCCTCTTTAGAAAAAAGAGTGGAACGCATTCCACTCTTTTTCGTTCTTCCCTTGATTCTGTTTCAGTATACCACCGGTCTGTCATAAAAGCAAGACTTCCCAGAATCTCCCGGATCAGCCCAGGAACTTCTGCAGTACCCTCATGCATTCACCGATGTCCAGCGGCTTGGGAATGTGGGCATTCATGCCACACTGCAGACAATGCTCTGCATCGTCCGAAAAGGCATCTGCGGTCATCGCTATGATCGGCAGATTATTATCCGGACGCCCCAGTGCGCGGATCGCCTTTGTGGCGTCGTATCCGTTCATTACAGGCATACGCAGATCCATCAAAATGGCATCATAGTAGCCCACCTCGGACTTCTGGAACATATCCACGCAGATCTGTCCGTTTTCGGCCCGATCCAGCACCATTCCGGTAATGGAAAGGATCTCATAAGCCACTTCCCAGTTAATGTCCATATCTTCTGCCAGAAGAATGTGCTTCCCTGTGAAGTCCACCTCCTCCTCTTTTTCCTCCGACTGTGCATCATATCCTTCCGTATACTGCTTCAGCCACTCGTACAATGTGGATTTAAAGAGCGGTTTGGAAATAAAGCCTTCGATCTCCGGCGCCACATCCTCTCCCAGTTCATTCCAGTCATAGGCCGAAATCAGGAAAATAGAAACACTTCTGCCCACCCGTTTACGGATTTCCCGGATGGTTTCAATGCCGTCCATATTGGGCATCTTCCAGTCTACCAGCACAAACCGGTAGTCCTCTCCTTTGTTATGGCGCTCTTCAATTATCCTGACGGCATCCCGGCCATCCAGCGTCCACTCCGCATGAACTCCCAGTTCCTCCAGATTAGAAACCGCACTCAGGCACAGCCATTCATTATCATCCACCACCAGAATATTCCATTCGGGCAGTCTCATCTCCATTTCGCTGGCATCCGCTTTTCTCAGGTCAAGCGTCACATGGAAGGTGCTGCCCTTTCCGAGTTTACTTTTCAGTTCAATGTTGCCGCCCATCAGTTCAATGATTTTTTTCGTAATGGAAGTACCCAGGCCGGCTCCCACAATATGCCGCACCTCATCAGTTTCTTCTCTGGAAAAGGTATCCCATATCTTTTTCTGAAAGTCCTCCGACATACCGATACCCGTATCCTCCACCTCAAAATGGTTTCGGATATATTCCTCCCCTAAAGGAGAGGCTTCCTGGAATACATGCACATCCACCCGGCCGCCTTCCGGCGTAAACTTGACCGCATTGGTAAGCAGATTGATCAGTACCTGATTCAGACGCACAGTATCGCAGTATACATTCTCCGTCATGATTTTCTGAATATAAATATCAAACTGCTGTGCCCTGGCTTTGACCTGAGGCAGTATGATGTTGACAATATCATCCATCACTTCCCTGAGAGACATGGGCACCTCATTCAGGGTCATCTTTCCGCTTTCAATCTTGGACATATCCAGCACATCGTTGATCAGCCCCAGCAGATGCTTGCTGGACAGCGACACTTTGTGCAGACAGTCCTTCACCCTGGCTTTATCGTCAATATTTCTCTGGGCAATCTCCGTCATACCGATAATAGCATTCATCGGAGACCGGATATCATGACTCATACTGGAGAGAAATTCACTCTTAGCCATATTGGCATGCACTGCTTCTCCCATAGCCTGGTCCAGATCTCTGATCTGCTGTTTGGACAGCCGGTAATAGATCACAAAAATCACCGACATCACCAGCAGGATCATTCCCACAGAACATACCATCACCAGGGTACGCATGCTGTCCAGCCTGGAAACAGACTCTTCCATATATCCGTTGGGCAGGGCAGAGATCAGATACCAGGAAGTGTTTTCCGAAAGTGGCAGACAATACAGATGCAACTGCTCTCCCTCCATGGAAACCATTGTAGAATACACACTGCGGTTCGATATAGCCTCCTGCAACTCACTGACATATTCCTCTGCTTCTTTGCCTTCGAACACCTCAAACTGTTCCCGCATCCGGGTAAAATAGTTCTCCCGGAACGCATCCGCACTCCGGACTACAAAATTCCCTTCGCCGTCTATGATATGCGAATACACCATCGCATCATTTTCATTCAGAAACAGTACCATACCCAGATAATCCATCGGAAGTCCGGCAACCAGCGCCGCACTGGTGTTGCCGTTCCCCATAGGATAAGCCGCCTTTGCTCCCAGAAGTAGCAGTTTTTCTCCTTCAGAAGTTTTTCCCTCTTCTACCAGCATACCATCCTCTTCAAGGGAACTCAGCATATCTCCGTCATTGACGATCTCAATCTCCTCACCATAAATCTTTTCGATCTTGCCGTCCCTGTCATACAGTCCCAGCCAGGAAAAGTTCCGGATCTCGGCACTCATCATCAACTCTTCCAGCATTTCGGCGCCATATTCTGCCTCTTCCGGAGGAGTACGCATTATCATGCCTTCCACCTGACTCAGCCGCAGCATAATAATCGCCTCAAACTTCTGTTTAATCTGTCTGCTCATCTCAGCCATGTATTTGTCGCTGATTTCCATAACCGTCCGCTTGGTCTGATGGGTCATAAAAGAAGTCAGAAAAATAAATACTACCACACACACAGCCACAACAGCCACAACACTGCTCCTGAAAAAATTGTTTATCCTTTTATTCATTCTTTTCGCTCCAATGTGTCAGCATTATGCAGTAACTTTATGCCATATGACTTTTGATGCAGGCGGCAATCTCATTCTGGATGGGAAGTATCCTGGTCAGAATCGGTCTGGCCTCTTCGATCTGTCCTTTCCGGAGCAGATTCACCACTTCGGTGTAGGCTTCATATACCGGCGTAATAGACAGATTACCTGCCGTTCCCTTGATAGCATGGGCCTTTTCAATTGCCCCTTCGCACTCGGCAGCATCAAAATCCGGCTGCACATACTGAGATTCAATCGACTTGACAAAAGAACCCAGCAGTCTTGTATAAAGTTTCTCATTGTTATTGATCCGTTTCAGCCCTCCGTCTACATCCACACCCAGAGCTTTTAATTCCTCAAATAAAGCCATTTGCAATCACTCTCCTTTTTCCTTTCTTGCTATCATACAGGAAAAATTTCCAAAACTTCCCTGCATATACACATAAAAGACACAGGGCTTTCGTCCCTGTGTCATGATTTATCTGCTTCAGTATTTTCCAAAATCATCTCCCAGAGATATCACCTGTTCATTTACATTGGATGCTGAAGAGTAGGAATAGGAATCACTCTTAAGAGAGGAAGAATAGGAATTGCCTGCTCCCAGATTATAGATGGCAAGCATTTCACGCATTCTGGACGCCTGATTGGACAGTTCTTCACTGGCTGCCGCACACTGCTGGCTGGTAGCGGAATTGGTCTGTACTACCTGGGATACCTGCGTGATCGCCTGCTCAATCTGTGCCACCGCAGTCGCCTGATAATTGGAAGATTCTGCGATGCCATTGATAATCATTTCGCTGTCCTGTACTCTCTTTGTAATCGCTTCCATAGATTTTACGGTTTCATCCGCAATCTTGGTGCCTGCGTTGACCTTCTCAATGGAATCCTCAATCAGCTCCGCCGTCTCTGCTGCTGCAGAAGCGCTCTTTGCTGCCAGACTTCTGACTTCCTCTGCCACTACCGCAAACCCTTTTCCGGCTTCCCCTGCCCTTGCAGCTTCCACTGCTGCATTCAGCGCCAGAATGTTGGTCTGGAATGCAATATCATCAATCACTTTGATAATCTTGGAAATGCTTTCTGATGATTTGTTGATGCTCTGCATTGCCACCATCATATTCTGCATCTGGCCATTCCCCTGCTGTACATCCGAAATAGCCTGTGCCACCAGTCCGGCGGCCTGGTTGGCTTCTTCTGCGTTCTGTTTTGTCTTTTCTGCAATCTCGTCAATGGATGCTGTAATCTCTTCAATGGCACTTGCCTGCTGTGTGGAACCCTGTGCCAGCGCCTGGCTTGCACTTGCCACCTGAGAGGAGCTGACCGTTACCTGAGATCCTGCGTCGCTGATATTGGTCAGCGCATTTAAGTTATCTTCCACCAGTTTCTTTAACGAATTGCCCAGCAGGTCATCCGAAGATTTGGGATTTACCTGTACTGTCAGGTTCCCGTTGGATACCGCCTCTGCGATCTCGGCCTGATACTTGATATTTTCAATCACATTGTTGTATTCATCCACCAGTTCGCCAAATTCGTCGTTATTGTACTTAACCAGGTTAATATCCACGCGGCCCATAGCGATTTCTTTTGCGGCATCAGAAAGCTGCTTCACCGACTTTTCAATGGTTTTAATCAGTGCCAGTGCGATCAATATGGTAACCAATACAGAAATGGCGGCAAAAACAATTGTTGCAACTGCGGCAACGTTGGTAAAGATATCCCGTTCTGTATGATCTTTAATAGAAGCGGCCCATTTGGTGGTCAGATTACTGATCAGGATATTGATCACGGTGATCGCAATCGGCACCAGAAAGCCCAAAATTAATTTTGTTTTCATTTTCAAGTTTTTCATGTGTTTCTCCCCCTCATTCTTCTTCTAATATCATATCATTGGCCTGTTCCATAACCGACAGGTCATCATCATTCAGCAACTTATCCGGATCCAGCAAAAGTTTCACCGCATTGCCAACCTTACCGATTCCATACACATATTTGTGATGGGATTTATCGGCGCGGCCAATGTTGGGCGGAGGCAGTATGTTCTCTTCCTTGATTTCCACCACTTCGGCAATTTTCTCCACAATCAGCCCCACCATCATGGATTTCACATTGATTACAATAATACAGGTCCTGTCATTGTACTCAAAGGGTTCCTGTTTGAAACGCAGGCGTACATCCACTACCGGGATCACCTTTCCTCTCAGGTTGATCAGGCCCTTGATATAATCCTCTGTCTCCGGTATGGCCGTAATCGTCTGAAACTGAATGATCTCATTGACATACTGAATCTCCAGCCCGAAATACTCGTTTCCGGATTTAAAGGTCATATACTTACCCTTTTGCGTATCATGCTCATTTGAAGCGGCCTCTTCCTGTCTCTTCAATTCGCTCATTTCACTCATATGTTTCCTGTTCCTTTCTGCTATTTTATTCGATCAGCCCGCCTGCATCCAAAATCAGCGCGATACTGCCGTCGCCAAGCTGCGTACAGCCGGACAGACCTTTGACCTTTTTGATATAAGAGGGAATCGGTTTGACTACGATCTCCTGTTCTCCAATCAGTTTATCCACCAACAGACATACCCTCTTATCCTCTACCTCCAGAATCAGCATAACCCCGTCCTCTACGGACTCCTGATACTGTGTCAGGCCGTACCATCTGCCCAGACGCAATACCGGGTAACATTCGCCGCGTATCATGATGTATTCCTCTCCGTCAGGTTCATGAATCATCATATCTTCCTTTACACGGACAAACTCCTTGATCATACCTGTTTCCATCACAAAGGAGGAGTTTCCGGTTTCCATCACAATGCCGTCGATAATGGCAAGGGTCAGCGGAATCTTCAGGCTCATAATGCTGCCAAAGCCCGGCGTACTTTCTATATCCAGTGTACCGCCGATTGCCTGTATGTTCTGCACCACCACATCCATACCCACGCCCCGGCCCGAATACTCGGTAATCTGTTCATTGGTGGAAAAGCCCGGATAAGTAATAAACTGATACACTTCCTTATCGGAGTAAGAACTGTCCGGCTTGCCTTCCTCAAGCAGTCCCTGCTTTCTGGCTTTTTCCAATATCTTATTTCTGTCAAGTCCCTGACCGTTGTCCTCTACACTGATCCATACCTTACCGGCCTCTGTCCTGGCAGAAAGCGTCACTTTACCCTTATCCGGCTTGCCGCTTTCTATACGCTCTTCATTGGTTTCTATTCCATGGTCCACCGCATTTCTCACCAGATGCATCAGCGGATCCGAAATATGCTCAATGATATTCTTATCTACCTCGGTCTGTTCTCCCACCATTACAAATTCGATGTCTTTGCCCAGCTTCCGGGAAACGTCAAATACGATTCGGTTCATCTTCTGGAACGTATTGGTTAACGGCACCATGCGCATGGACATAATCACATTCTGCAAATCTGTGGAAATCTTGGAAAGCTGTGCCGCTGCTTTGTTAAAATTGTCAAGGTTTAAGCCCGGCACCTTCAGATCCGGATTCTGTAGTACAACCGACTCCGAAATTACCAGCTCTCCGATCAGCTCCATCAACTGATCCATTTTGCTCACATTCACGCCGATAAAGGAGGCTTTCTCTCCTTTCGGCTTATCCTTAGCCAGCTTTTTCTGTTTGCCGGGTTCCCTGGATTTTATGACAAAATCACCAGGCGCTATGGCCGGCTTCGCGGGTTTTGATTTTGCCGGCTGAACACTTTCTTCTGCAGAAGCATCCTCGATCCGCGCCTCGATGTCCTCCACACTGGAGTCCAGATCAATCTGCAACAGATCATCGTTTTCTCCGAAATCAAAGCCCTGCAGAAACTCCTCTGCCCTGCACTCAAAAACATCCACCTTTTCAATATCATAGCCCACGCCGATAATCTTGCGCACTTCTTCTTCACTGCACTGGGCCTGCAACAGAATCCGGAAACCATCCTTCAGAATAGCGGCAGCGCTTTCAGCATCCGAGATAATATCCTCCGGGGAATACAAAAGATCTTCCGCCACTTCCTTCAGAGCGTACACCGCTTTGTAAGCATGCACATTTGCCATCTCTGTTTCCGGGAAAAAGTGAATATATATTTTGTAAAAGCGGCTGGCACTGGTGGCAACCGGCGCTATATAAAACTGTTTCGGCGCCACATAGACATTCTCCGGCGGCGGCTCCGCACCCTTTTCTTCTCCGCCACTTTTAAGCTGCTCCAGAAAACGGTCCAGATCCGCTATGATCTCTCCCGGATCTCCGTCCGGCGAATCGCCTCCCCGGATCTTTTCCATCTCATTGGAGATAAAATCCTCCACCCGCAGTACATGCGCCACCAGATCCACATGGGGTACATTTTCCGGATGAGATTCTCTCAAATAATAAAATACATCCTCCAGCTTATGCGATATCGCCGTTATATTGTCGAACATCATGATACCGGATGAGCCTTTGATGGTATGCATGGTTCTGAATATTTCATTGATGCTGTCCTCGTCAAAGCATTCCGCATCCTTCTGTTCCAGAACCATCTCCTGAAGCTGCTCCAGAAGCTGTTCGTTTTCAAACAGATACATGTCAAGCATGCCTTCCGTACTAAATTCCTCAGCCATACATTCTCCTTTCCTGCATATTCCAATCTATGTTCTTTTGTCTCAGATCAGGCCCAGTTTTTTCAGCGCCTGCTCAAACCGCCCCTGATCAATCGGCTTACCGGAATAGATCGTACAGCCCAGTTCAAACGCCATTTTTACATTTCTTTCCTCATTCAGCGCCGTTGTCATAATCACTTTCACCGCCTGATCCTCAGGAATGTTCCGGTCCTTTTCCAGATTCCGGATCCCCATAAGCGCCTGATACCCGTCCATAACCGGCATCATAATATCAAGACATACCAGATCATACGGTTCCTCATCCTCCAAAGCCATCATAAATGCGTCCACCGCTTCCATACCGTCCACAGTTGCATCACATTCGCCATACTTTGACAGGAAATTCACCATAAACTTCCTTGTCGCAAAATCATCTTCTGCCAATAAAATCTTCATGTCCTCTCTCCTTTACATTTTATTCAACAACGCATAGGTTCTTCCTGCGATCTGTGTCAATTTTTCCTGATACTCCACCGCGCCCAGATCATAGGCTACCTTTGGCATACCATAGACCACGCAGGTGGATTCATCCTGACCGATGGTTCTGGCGCCGGCTTTTCTCATCGCCAGCAGCCCTTTGGCCCCGTCGCCCCCCATACCGGTGAGAATGATTCCCACGGCATCGGCCCCGGCGTTTTTGGCCACTGATTCAAACAGCACATCCACCGACGGACAGTGTCCATTGACCCTGGGCCCTCTTTTACACTCCACCTGATAACCGCCGTTTACCTTTACAAGCCGCATATGCTGATCCCCTCCCGGTGCAATCAGCATATGGCCCGGCAGGACCCGATCCCCGGTCTGTGCCTCCTTGACCTGTATCCGGCACTGGTCATTCAGCCTTTTGGCATACATGGAAGTAAAGCCGGGCGGCATATGCTGCACCACCACGATGCCCGGAATGTCCGTTCCATACTCTTTGGCAACCGCAAAAATCGCTTCGGTGCCTCCTGTGGACGCACCGATTGCCACAAGCAGATTGTTGCGCTTTGTGGAGAGCCGCTGTCCGTGCTGCTCCTGCTCCATCACCTTTCGTTTGATATTGCTGATCTTGGCTGTGGAAGCGATCTTGATCTTCACCAACAGTTCATTCCGGATAAAATCCTCTAACTGTGCCCTGCTGGATACCGCCGGTTTGGCTACAAAGTCCACGGCGCCTGCGTTCAGTGCATCAAATACCTTATCACTCAGCGAGCTGATCACCACCACCGGAAGCGGGTACTGGGGCATCAGTTTCCTCAAAAACTCTATCCCGCTCATCCTCGGCAGCTCCACGTCCAATGTCATAACATCCGGTTTCTTTGCCAGTATGGCATCCCTTGCTTCAAAAGGATCCCTGGCAGTCCCTACCACCTGAATGGCCGGGTCCCTGCTCAGATTCTGCACCAGCAGTTCCCGGAATACAATGGAATCTTCTACAATCAATACTTTAATTGGCTGCATACATTACCCATTCCCTTCCTTTTTTCTGAATATAGACGGTTGAATGATCTGAAACGGCGTACTGTTCCGATCCAGCGTCTCAGTCGTCCCTATGAAAAAATACCCGCCTGGCTCCAGCGCATCGTATACCTTCTGCACCAGCTCCCGCTTTGTATTCTCATCAAAATATATCATAACATTGCGCAAAAAAACAGTGTGCATTTTCTTTTTGAACGGAAAGGGATTCATAAGATTGAACTGACGGAATATCACTTCCCTTTTCAGTTCTTCCGTCACCTGATACTGTCCCGTACCCAAAGCCTTGAAAAAATGCCTTTTCCACTGCTCCGGAAGATTCTTCAACTGTTCCGCATTATAAATGCCTGCAATTGCCTGCTGCAGTACCTTCGTGGATAAATCCGTGGCCAGCAGTTTTTTATCCCACTGCCCCCGCTCCAGTCCGAAAAAATCATCCATAACCATAGCGATCATATAAGGCTCCTCTCCGGAGGAGGCAGCGCCGCACCAGATCCGCAGATCTTTCTTCGCACTTTCCTTATTTTTCAGCCAGGGCAGCACCACATTTTTCAAATATTCAAAATGCTCAAATTCCCTCATAAAATAGGTATGGTTGGTAGTCAGTACATTGACCAGCATTTTCTCCAGTCTGCCGGATTTGTCTCTTTCCACTGCATTCATAAAAGCATCAAAGCTCTGGAAGCCCTCCGCCTTAATACGATTTTCCAGCCTGCCATTGATAATGACCTTTTTCTGATGCAGGTCAATGCCATATCGCTGCTTCATATAAGCCGCGATCCGTAAAAACTCCTCATCTGAAATCAACTGATACTCCTCCCCTCAAAACTTTAACATAACTGGCGCGATATCTTGCGGCAGATCGTAAAAATATCCGGATTGAAACTGCTGCCCGCTTCTCTGCTCATAGTCTCCAGTGCTTCTTCCCCGTCAAGACCGCCCTCACCGGTTAAGCTGCAGTATGCATCTGCAATGGACACGATCTGCGCCGCCAGCGGAATCCGCGTCCCTGCCAGCCCTTCCGGATACCCGCTTCCGTCATAGTTTTCATGATGATAATGGGCAATTTCAATGGATGTACTGATAAAGTCATTATAGTCATTACTGACATGCAGATCCCGCAAAAGCCCCGCGCCGATGACCGTATGCGCCCTGATCTCCGCCGACTCTTCCGGTGTCAGATCTTCCCGCTTCCGCAAAATCTCCATCGGCACCCCTATATTTCCGATGTCGCAAAGCGGTGCGGCCAACTCTATCGTATCCACATAAGTGTCCGAAATCTTATCTTCAAACAGAGGCGAAAGCTGCATCCCCTGCGCCAGAATCCTGCAGTTTTTCCCCAGCCGTTCCATATGCTCCTTTTCATAAGCAGAATTTTTTGCCGCGATCCCCGCCAGAGCGTACAGAATACTCTTTTTCTCCTGCTCCATCTGATGTAACTGCTCACTGACAGAAACCTGAAGCCTCCTGTTCATCTCCATCAGATCCCGCTTTGCCACATGCAGGCTCAGATGTACACCGACCCGCGCCTGCACCACTTCCGGAATAAAGGGCTTGGTAATATAATCTTCCCCGCCCAGAGAAAGTCCTTCCACAATATCCATCGGATCATCATATGCCGAAATAAAGATAACCGGAATATCTTTTGTTTCCTCTTTTCCCTTTAAAGTCCTGCACAGCACATAACCGTCCATGCCAGGCATGGAAATATCGGTCAGCACAAGCTGAGGGTGTTCCGAGGCCGCCAGCTCCAGCGCCTGCTCTCCGCTCTCCGCCAGAACAGGTACACAGCCCATACTCTGTATAATCTCCTCCAGCACCAGCCGGTTTGTCTCCACATCATCCACAATCAGTATTTTTTCCTGTCCCAGGCCCCTGTCCCGCTTAAACATATCCACACCTTCTTTTTTTGTTCTTTATGGCTGTACTTCCAGCAGAGATTCCAGCTCATGAAACTCTGCCGCCGTTTTATCATAATTTTCTTTCTGTATTGCCATTTTGAGTCTGAGCGCCTTGCGGCTCACCTCCCGCGGCGCCCCTTCCGTCAACTGCCGGACGGTTTCCATAAACATCTCCGCCTTCTCCCAGTTTTCCATTTCCACGCAGAGAATCAACTTGGAAAGATTCCGCTTCAGAGTCCTGAGATTTTCCGGCGTACCGTAGGTTTTCACTTCCTCTTCTTCCCCGTCGCTGCCGGGCGATGCATGCATCGTCAGCGAAGCCTTTGTATCGTTGTCCTGGGACAGCGTAGTCTCATCTTCCTCACAGACTCCGGACCAGATAGAGAAAGAAAAAGTACTGCCCTTATTTTTCTCACTCTCCACCTCAATCGTCCCGCCCATCAGCTCCACAAGCTGTTTGCAGATATTCAGCCCCAGGCCTGTTCCCCCGTATTTTCTGGAAATAGACGCATCCACCTGGGAAAAACTCTGGAACAGTTTATCCCGATCCGCCTTATCCACGCCGATTCCGGTATCCTTGACAATAAAAAACAGCTCCATCCTGTCATTGACCCGCGCGGTCCTGATCACCTCTACGGTGATTTTACCTACAGAAGTAAATTTCAGCGCATTGGACAGCAGATTATTCAGTATCTGTACGATACGCAGCTCATCTCCGATGATATATTCCGGCACTTGCGGCGACACCGTCATGAAAAACCCCAGACCCTTCTCGGTGATCTTATTCAGATGGTGAGATTTCACATAATCCAGCATATTCCTGAAATGGAATCTGCGGGGTTCCAATGTGAATTTCCCGGCTTCCAGCTTGGAAAAATCCAGAATATTATTAATAATCTTATTCATATCGCCGCAGCAGCGTTCAATCAGCCGCAGCGCCTTTAATGTATGTTCGTCTGTCACATCGTCCATCAGTTCCCGGACATTGCCCAGCACACCGTTCACCGGTGTACGCAGCTCATGGGTCACATTGGCCACAAACTCTGATTTCACCTTCAGCGCCTGCCTGGCTTCTTCCCTGACCTGCTCCACCTCACGGCTGAGAAATTCTTTTTCCAGGATATCATTGGCCATACATATGTACTGATCCTCTGCCTCCCTGACAGACAGAATCCTTGCCTCCACCGGAAAGCATGTCAGATTACTGCGGTATGCCACCAGATTCCGGGGCGTATGCCCAAAAGGATATTCTGTCTGAAAGCCTCCTCCGGAGGCCTGAAATGTATTGGGAAACACATCATAAATATATTTGCCGCACAGTTCGTCTCCATATTCCAGCTTTTTTTTCGCTGCGGCATTCGCATATAAAATCTCCCCCGATGCACCGAACACAAACATCATTTCCAGCGCCTCTTCCATGGGGAATATGGAATCTTCCCTCTGATTCATAGCCTTCCTCCCATAGCATAGAAAAAAGGGCAGTAAAAATGAAGAACTTTTCACTGCCTGTTATCTGTTTCAAAGGGATTATTTGAACTCAAACATTTTAATAACTTCCACAATATTAAAAAAATCTTCCTTGGCAAGTTCAAAGCACTCAAGTACATCCGGCGAAAACTGTCCGCACTCACCGTTCAAAATCATATCATATGCAGTATCATTTACATAGGGTTTCTTGTATACCCTCGGACTAACCAGTGCATCGTAAACATCCGCAACGGCAACGATCTGTGCACTGATCGGGATCGCATCTCCCTCCAGATGATCCGGATATCCGTTTCCGTCCCATCTCTCATGGTGATGACGGCAAATTTCATAACAATAACGATAGAACTCACTGGCCTGATTCTTATAAGATCTCTCCAGTATGCTGCATCCGATCGTCGTATGGGTTTTGATAACCTCAAATTCTTCTTCTGTCAGTTTATCAGGCTTCAGCAATATCGCATCCGGAATACCGATCTTGCCAATGTCATGCAGAACCGACGCCCTTGCGATCATATCGATCTTGGAGGATGTCAGGCCATATTTGGGGAAATATTTCATCATGTATTTCAGCAAAATCCTTGTAAAATACTTGATCCGCCTGGTATGCTCACCGGTTTCCGCACTTCTGAACTCTACCACAGAACTGAGCGCATCTATCATAAATTCGTTGGTTTCCCGAATCTCCTTTACCTGCGCCCGGATCTCTGCCTCCTGTTCCTGCAGACGCCTCTCCATATTGAACCTGCTCTGATACAGCTCAATGATATTTTTGCTTCTTCTTTTTACGATATGGGGATAAAAAGGTTTATGTATCACATCAGCCACACCATAGGAATATGCCTGATCGTCTGTATCCAGCTCATCCTCGCTGGTAATCAGGATCACCGGTATGGTCTGCAGCAAATTATTCTTATGCATATAATCCAATACACTGAAACCATCCATTACAGGCATGACCACATCCAGTAAAATCAATGCTATATTATTATGACTTTCAATCTGTAAAATCGCATCCTGCCCATTGGCTGCCTCAAGCAGCACATATTCTTCTCTGGCATCTCTGAACATTTCGTTCAGTATCTCTCTGTTTACCTCTTCATCGTCAACAATTAATATCTGCTGTCTATTCATCTCTTCTCCTGAACCATTTCTTTATACATTTTTAATTTTTCCCTCTACTAACATAACACTTTACTGACCAAATTGTCAATAATATCACTACAATTATACGGAGAAAATGTTACCAGCCCCGTCCTCCCTGTCCTGTCCGTACAAAACTGAAAAGGGCTTGAAAACACTGGTTTTCAGGCCTTTTCAGAAAGCCTGACCGCTCTTGGTATGAATCTGGCAGAGATTGATAAAAGCAAAGAATAAAGCTGCCAGCCAAAGTGTAAGGTCTGTTGAATTGTCGATCGCTTTCCACTCTGTAAAAACTTCTTTTCCCCAAAATAAAAAAATGTTGCAAACCACATAAATTCAAGGTTTCCAACATTCTTTCCGGGTTGGGCTGTATCATACAGTCGCAGCGTGTAGGGGAATCGAACCCCTGATTCCGCCGTGAGAGGGCGGCGTCTTAACCTCTTGACCAACACGCCATGTTTAACACTTGCTTATCTTATTATACTTTTGCAGAAAAAGCAAGTGTTTTTTTCAAAATTTTTAAAATTTTTTTGTCAGATTACCAGATCAAACAGACTGATCTGATTGGACTCCGGCAGATTCCCCAGAAGATGCAGGCTGTCCATCAGATCTGTTACGGTCTTGGACACTCTGGTCCGCTCCCGGAAATCCTCTTTGGATAAAAACGGGCCGTCCTTTGCCGCCTCCACAATGGCGTCCGCCGCCTTCTCTCCCAGTCCGTCAATGCTGCTTAAGGAAGGCATCAGCTTCCCTTCGGTAATCCGGAACGAACGTGAATTGGCTGTAAAGATATCAATGGGTACAAAGGTAAACCCCCGTACATACATTTCCTGCACCACCTTCATATCCTTGTAGGAGTCCTGCTCTTTCTTGCTGAGCGTATCGTTTCTGCGCCGGTAATCTGCCATCACACGCTCCAGATGTTCCTGCCCCTGGCACATCAGCTCATAGGAAAAAGCCGACGCCCGGATACTGAAATAAGCCGCATAATACGCCAGAGGATAATTGATCTTACAATAAGCGATCCGCCATGCCATCATCACATAGGCTGCCGCATGGGCTTTGGGAAACATGTACTTAATCTTCTTGCAGGACCAGATATACCAGTCCGGCACTCCCGCTTCCACCATAGCCTCTTCCATCTCCGGCTGCAGACCTTTCCCTTTTCTGACCGATTCCATGATCTTAAAGGAAAGGCTGCTTTCCACGCCCATCCCGATCAGATACACCATAATATCGTCCCTGGTACAGATCGCCGTGGAAATAGTGGCTTTTCCTTCTTCTATCAGTGTCTGCGCATTTCCCAGCCATACGTCTGTCCCGTGGGCCAGTCCGGCGATCCGCACCAGGTCGGAAAACGAAGTGGGTTTTGTATCCAGAAGCATCTGCATGGCAAATTCCGTCCCGAACTCAGGTATCCCCAGAGAGCCCAGCCGGCAGCCCCCGATCTGATCCGGTGTAATCCCCAGAGCTTTTGTACTCTGGAACAGTGTCATGACCTGTTTGTCGTCCAGCGGAATTTTGACCGGATCGATGCCGGTCAGATCCTGAAGCATACGGATCATGGTAGGATCATCGTGTCCCAGAATATCCAGCTTTAACAGGTTATGATCGATGGAATGATAGTCAAAATGCGTGGTCACGATATCTGTGGTCATATCATTCGCCGGATGCTGTACCGGGGTAAAGGAATTGATATCCTCTCCCAGAGGCAGTACAATAATGCCGCCCGGATGCTGTCCCGTGCTGCGCCGGATGCCGGTGCAGCCCATAACGATCCGGTTGATCTCACAGTTCCGTTTCCGTGTACCCCGCTCTTCATAATACCGCTTCACATATCCATATGCCGTCTTGTCCGCCAGCGTGCCGATGGTGCCTGCCCGATAGGTCTGGCCTGCCCCGAAGATTACCTCCGTGTACTTATGGGCTTTGCTCTGATACTCTCCGGAGAAATTCAGATCGATATCCGGCTCCTTATCTCCCTTAAAGCCCAGGAATGTCTCAAAGGGAATGTCGAAACCGTCCTTTTTCAGCGGTTTCCCGCATACCGGACACAGTTTATCCGGCATATCGCAGCCCGCCCGGCCCGCATACTGTTTCACCTCGTCAGAAGTAAAATCATTGTAATAACAGTTCGTACAGTAGTAATGAGGGCTTAACGGATTCACTTCCGTAATCCCCGACATGGTAGCCACAAAAGAGGACCCGACGCTGCCTCTGGAGCCTACCAGATAACCGTCCTCCACCGATTTCCAGACCAGTTTCTGAGCGATAATATACATCACGGCAAACCCATTGCTGATGATGGAATGCAGCTCCTTTTCCAGCCGTTCCTGCACGATGGACGGCAGCGGATCCCCATACATCTCATGGGCTTTTTTATAACAGATATCCGTCAGTGTCTTGTCACTGTCGGGAATCACCGGCGGACATTTATCCGGACGCACCGGAGAAATGGTCTCGATCTGTTCCGCAATCAGATTGGTATTGGCCACCACCACTTCATATGCCTTGTCACTGCCCAGATAGGCAAATTCCTCCAGCATCTCCTCCGTCGTCCGAAGATAGAGCGGGGCCTGGTTGTCCGCATCCCCAAAGCCTTTGCAGGCCATGATAATACGCCGGTACACCTCATCGCCCGGATCCAGAAAATGTACATCACAGGTAGCGGCCACCGGTTTGTGAAACTGTTCTCCCAGTTCCACGATCTTCTGATTGATTTTCCGGATGTCCTCCTCACAATGGATGTTTTCCACCCGTTCCGAATCAATCATAAACGCATTGTTGCCCACCGGCTGGATTTCCAGATAATCATAGAAATTCACAATACGGGCGATCTCTTGCTCTGATCTGCCGTCCAGAAGCGCCCGGTACAGCTCTCCCGCCTCACAGGCGCTGCCCAGCAAAATCCCTTCCCTGTGTTTCAGAAACAGACTTTTGGGAATCCGGGGACGTTTGCTGAAATAGGTCAGATGGGACTCGGATACCATCGTATAAAGATTGACTCTCCCTGTATCATTTCGCGCCAGCATAATGGCATGATAGGCTGGCATCCTTTTTACCGTGTCCGGGCTGCTGGCGCACATGACGTTGATGTCTGCCAGTTTCTGCACACCCTCCTTTTGCAGCATAGGCAGAAATTTCAGAAAGATTTCCGCCGTTGCCTCCGCATCGTCCACCGCCCGGTGATGATTCTCCAGAGAAACCCCCAGCTTCTTTGCCACCGCATCCAGCGTATGTTTAGCCTGTCCCGGCAGCAAAAGGCGGGCGATGCCCACAGTATCCACACTGGTAAATACACAGTCAAGTCCCTGCCGCCCCGCATTCTCTGTCACAAAGCTCATATCAAAAGCCGCATTGTGCGCCACCAGCACACATCCCCGGCAAAATGCCAGAAACTCCGGCAGCGCAGTCTCTATCGGCGGTGCATCCATCACATCCTCATCCCGGATGCCGGTAAGCTGTTCAATGCGGAAGGGAATGGGAACCCCCGGATTGACAAAGGTGGAAAACCGGTCTGCAATCTCTCCGTTGGCTACTTTGACTGCACCGATTTCAATGATCTGATTTTGTACCGGAGAAAACCCGGTAGTCTCCAGATCAAAAACCACATAAGTCCCATCCAGATCCTGACCGCAGTCATTGGTAACCACCTCTTTCAGATCATCCACCAAATAGGCTTCCATCCCGTAGATCACTTTAAAAAAGTCCTGCGGATCCGGATTTTCTTCCCCTGCCGTCTTTCGTCTGGCCTTTTCCTCCTTCCACAGCCCTTCCCATACATGATTGGCATCGGGAAAGGACTGGACCACACCGTGATCGGTAATGGCGATGGCCGGATGGCCCCACTGATAAGCCCGTTTGATCAGGTCACTGGCCTCAGAAACACCGTCCATATCGCTCATTTTCGTATGGCAGTGCAGTTCCACCCGCTTTTTGCCGCTGTTGTCCATACGGCCTGCGGTAAAATCCGGGATTTTCTTAATGCCTGCAATAGACCCCAGGGTCAGTTCATTGTCAAACTTGTCAATGATGGTCACGCCCTTGAGTCTGATAAAAGATCCCTTTTTCAGATGCCCCAGCATTTCTGCCGTCTGCTCATTCGTAACAAAGAGTTTTATGGTGATCGTATCCGTAAAATCCGTGACATCAAAAATCAGAACAGTCCGCTCATTTCGCAGCTCCCTTGCATCCACCTGCAGGATCATCCCGCGGATCACCACTTCTCCCATTTCTCCCACCACTTCATCGATCCGTATGGCATCCTCTTCAAAATCCCGGCCATAGATCACATCCGGATTGTCAGAACGCCGCAGCGGCCTTTTGCCCATATCGCCTTTTCCTCTGCCGCCCCATCCGCTCTTTTTCTCCTGTTCCCTTTTCTGTGCCGGCTTCTCTTTCTTCTCTTCTGTGGTTTGCTCTGCCGCGGCTTTTACAGCCTGACCGCTCTGTCCTACTGTATCTTTTTGCTGTACTGCGCCGCTTTCCGCACAATGGCTGCTTTCGCTTCTGCCGCCCTGTTCGATTGCGGCTCTGGCGGCGATCTGTGCCACCTGCAGGGCGATCCTTCTGTCCTCTTCTCCGTCGTCTGTTTGATCCGTCTCTTTATATTCCAGCTCTACAAAGACAGAAAACCCAAACCGCTCCCCATATATCTTTTCCAGTATCCGCACCAGCTCCGGCCCCTTTTCCCTGGCCGGCACACTGTCTCTGACCGTCAGGGAAATGTTTTTTTCATCCGGAAATGAAATCTCCGCGCCCTTAAACATCACATATTCCATATGGCTGTACTCTTTCAGCTCCAGAAGTATACTGTCACGATAAACTTCTGTCAGGGTCCGGGGATTGTACTGCGCAGACAGAGTATACTTTTCATAAATCCTGACCACCAGATCTGCCTGAGGAAAAAGCTGCTTTTTGATGTCCCGTTCCAGGCCAAAGATCACATCCTTGGTCAGCAAGTGATCGCTGGACAGATAAATGCGCAGAAAATCCCGGCGCTTTGTGGCGGTGACCCGCTCCACCTGCACCCGTTTCAACAGCGCTTTATTCTCTTCTTTTATCTGCAATGTGGGAAATACTTCCAAAAACTGTTTTGCCATATGCTACCCCTGCCAGTTTTCCAGCTCTTCTCTGAGCACCTGCAACAGCCGGTCCTCAGGCACCTTACGAACGATTTCTCCTTTTTTGATCAGCAGCCCCTCACCGTCTCCGCCGGCAATGCCGATGTCCGCTTCCTTCGCCTCTCCCGGCCCGTTCACCGCACATCCCATAACCGCCACCTTCAGATCCAGAGGCATGTCTGCCACCATCTCCTCCACCTGAGCCGCAAGCCCGATCAGATCAATCCTGGTCCTGCCACAGGTCGGGCAGGATACCACTTCTATGCCTCCCCTGCGAAGTCCGAGAGTACGCAGTATCTGTCTGGCGCTTTTGACCTCTTCCACCGGATCCCCGGTCAGGGATACTCTTATGGTATCTCCGATGCCCTGGTATAAAATCACACCCAGCCCCACGGCCGATTTGATATTCCCACTGATCATACCGCCTGCCTCTGTGATACCTACATGCAGAGGATAGGAGGTTTTCTCCGCCAGCTTTTCATGGGCACGAATGCACATCAGCACATCCGAGGATTTGATGCTGACCACCAGATTGTCATATCCCATATCCTCTATCATATACACCTTTTCCAGTGCACTCTCCACGATTCCTTCCGCCGTCACTCCATGATATTTTTCAATCAGCTCCTTCTCCAGAGAACCGCTGTTCACACCGATACGGATCGGCACCCCCCGTTCTCTGGCCATATCCACCACCGCTTTTACGTTCTCTCTGCTTCCGATGTTGCCGGGATTGATCCGGATCTTGTCCGCCCCGTTTTCCATAGCCGCCAATGCCATTTTAAAATCAAAGTGAATGTCCGCCACAAGCGGGATCCTGATTTGCTTTTTAATCTCTCTGATCGCCTCTGCCGCCTCTGTCACAGGCACCGTACAGCGGATCAATTCGCAGCCTGCCGCCTCCAGCTTCTGAATCTGGGCTACAGTAGCCGCCACATCTTCCGTTCTGGTGTTGGTCATGGACTGTATCAGGACAGGATTGCCGCCGCCGATCACCCGGTCCCCGATCCGGATTACTTTTGTATGCTCACGATGCATGGTAGTCCCTCCTTTTCCATGGGTTTGCTTTTGTCTTATCTTACCATCAATGCTTTGAAAAAACAACCGGCTCCCCCGTCTCATCCCCACAGGCACAGATTACAAAGCGCCGTATCCTCTGCCGTCCGCTTTCCCGTTCTCTCTGGCTGATCGTCACTTCATATTCCCGTCCTGCTTCAAAATAGTGCAGCGGCAGCTCAAACATGGGATTTTCATCCGTATAATATACCGCATCAAAATCCACCAGTTTCCGCTCTCCGTTCTGACAGCGGATGCTGACGGGCAGTACCTCTCCGGCCTCCCTGGTCTGTACCCGGCCTGTTTCCCGCTGCGCCGCCTGCACGTCTGACGGCATACCGGAAATCCCAGAAAAAATGCCTGCCAACAACAGTAAAACCACTCTGTAACACAAATCCCTCCTTACCTCCCGGTAGGTGCCTTCTGTCAGCAGTACACTTCGGATGCTTCCAAACCGCTGTCCTTCTGTTTGCGTGATTTTACTTTTTCTGAAAAATCCCTTCCCCTTCTTTCCAAATCCTCTGCCATTCTTTATGATAACAGCATCCTCCTGCTGCTTCTGCAGTGCTTTCAGTTCTTTGCCCAGTTCCTCCATCGACCCATAACGCGCCTCCGGCTCTGCCTGGGTACAGTTCAGAATCAGCCGTTCCAATGCCTGCGAAAGCCGGGGCCGCTGCTCCCGGACCGGATAGATTCCCCGATCTGATTCCGGCCTTTCCCCTGTCACCATAAAAAACAGCACCGCGCCAAAGGCATAGACATCGCTTTGTACCGTTGGCCTGCCATCCTCTTTCAGTTCCGGCGCCCCATAGCCGGGTGTAAAACAGCAGCCCGGACTCTGCCTGTCATCCTGCAGCACAAACGCACCTCCAAAATCCAGGAGTGCGATCTTCCCCTGATGGACCATCAGATTCAGGGGCTTTAAATCCCCATGTGCCAGACCTGTGGGAAGCTGATGAAGAAAACCAACCAGCTCTGCGATCTGCAGGGCACAAAAAACCGCTTCCTTCTCTTCCATCGGCCCCCGTTCCCTGATTCTCTCCTCCAATGACACACCTGTCATATACTCCATAATCAGACAGACTGCATCCTTTTCATAACAGACATCCGCCAGCACGGGAATGCCTTCTCTGCGAATCTGCAAAAGAGCGGCCATCTCCCGTTGCACGGCCTCCTTCTGGCCCTCTTTTCCCAGCAAAAGCCGCTTCATTGCCCAACAGCGTTCCAGGCGCTTGTCCCAGACCAAATAGGTGGTTCCACTTCCTCCTTCCGCCAGTTTTTTCAAAATCCGATACCTTTCTTCCATCCATATCCTCCCTTCAAAATGTGCTGCATACCTTATCTTTTTTCTCAGGACCGCCTATCCGATCAAAATGCCCACTGCGGCCATATGATCCCTGCCGCCCGCCTTTCCTGCCTGCTCTCCCAGCAGCTCCAGCCGCCGGTCAAACTGTCTGTTCTGTTTTTGTCTGTTTAGGACTTTCTGCCGCCTGTTTTTTCCACTCCGGCATAAAAGCGGCCCCAGCACCTGCCCGATCCGCGCGCTTTGACTGCCGCGGTAATAACCGTCTGTACAAAGCAGAAAACCGGTTTTTCTCTTTATCCTGCCGCTTTCCACCAGAGCCCTGTCCTCTCCCGCCATTCCAAGACATTTCAGAAGGTACCCCTCCCGGCTACTGTCGTCTTTTGTCAGACAGACCGTATGATATTTTTGTTTGCATATGGGAATAATTCGTTTCCGGATTCGGTAGATTCGGCTGTCGCCGATATGAATGAGATAATATCTGTTTCCGATCAGCAAAAGTCCGCTGAGTGTGGTCCCTGTCTGTATATTTCGTGTCCGCTGCAGGATTTTCAGACTTTCCTGCAGACGGCACATCTGCCTTTGCAAAGCCAGCAAAATCATTTCCTTCGGGCTGTTTTGCAAAATCAGCATTTTTCCTTCGTGATAAAACCAGTCGGTCATACTGTGGACGACGCAGCCGCTCGCCTCTTCGGAACAGGCAAGGCTGCCGATGCCGTCACAGACCAGAGCCAGCAGGCATTCTCCCCTCTGCAAAGATATATGCTGCAGAGAAAGAGAATCCTGATTCTTTCCCGGCCCTGCGGCACCCGACCAGTAAATACCGGTTTGTATCCGCATCCTTTTCTCCTTTTAAGAATGTATCAGTTTTATAATATCATTGTACATAATCAAAACCATCAGGCCGCACAGTACCGCAAAGCCTGCCAGATGTACCATACCTTCCTTTTCCGGCGGAATCGGTTTGCCCCGTATCACTTCCAGCAGCAAAAACACCAGCCTGCCTCCGTCCAGCGCCGGAAGAGGCAGAAGATTCAGCACACCCAGATTCACCGACAACAGCATGGCCAGATTCATCAGATTGACAATCATCACCCATATCCCGTAGGGTCTGGTCTGTTCCGTCACATCGTCCACCAGCACCGCAATGCCGATAGGGCCGGATACCTCGTTTTTATCTGCCTTGCCCTGTATCAGCATCTGCAGACTCTTCACTGTGGCTTTCAGGCCATAGCGCACCTCATAATACCCATACTGAAATACCTGCCAGGGAGAACATTCAAAATACTCCGCATACCCCTGAAAGCCCAGCAGATATCTGCCGCTTTCCTTATCCAGTCTGGGAGTCAGCACAGCCTCCCGCCGCTCTCCGTCCCGCTCATACTCCACTGTCAGCGTTTCTCCCTGTCTGACTGTGGTGATCAGGCCGATCTCTCTGGAAAGATAGACCCGCTCTCCGTCCAGCCGGATAATCACATCCCCGCTGCGCATGCCGGCCTCCTCTGCCGGGAATCCGGCGATCACATCCTGTACCACCGGCCTGTCGGAATAGGTAGTGCCCACAATCACCAGGGCCAGAAGATAAGACAGAATAAAATTAAACACAGGGCCGGCCACAACTGTGGAAATCCTTGCCCAGACACCCGCATTGGGAAACGCTCCCTGAGAGAGAGGCACCTGCTCCCCCTCTTCGTCCTCCTCTGTTTTGCCGTCCTCTCCTTCAAACACACAGGCGCCGCCCACAGGAAACAGCTTCAGAGAATATTTGGTTCCGCCCTTCTGAAAGGAACAGAGTGTAGGGCCCATCCCAATAAAAAACTCTTTTACCGTAATACCGTTTGCCTTTGCCAACAGAAAATGTCCCAGCTCATGGGAAATTACAATGATACAAATAATAATAATAAAAATCAGAATCGTCAAAAAAACACCTTCTTTAATTTATAACTCTGACATTCTGAACACAGGCTGCCCATACAGACTTCGAACGTCAGATGCCTCTCCCGGCAATCGTTTCATAGGTCCAGCGCTCTGTCTCCAGAATCTGCTCCAGATCCGGATGAGCAATCACCCGATGCCTGCTCATACAGTCTCCGATCAGCTCCGGTATCTGCAAAAAAGAAATCCGATGCTTCAGGAACAGGCTGACAGCCTTTTCATTGGCGGCATTGTAAACCGTAGGCATACTGCCCCCTGCTTCCATCGCCTCAAACGCCAGCGCCAGTCCCTGAAAGGTTTCCGTATCGGGCTTTTCAAAGGTAATCTGCGACAGCTTATAAAAATCCAGAGAAGGCATCTCCATCGGCCTTCTGTCAGGATAAAAGAGAGCATATTGGATGGGAAGCTTCATATCCGGCAGACCAAGCTGTGCGATCACGCTTCCATCCGCATATTCCACCATAGAATGCACAATGCTCTGGGGCTGCACAACTACCTGTATCTGAGAAAGTGATACATCAAACAGCCATTTGGCCTCCATCACTTCCAGTCCCTTATTCACAAGCGTGGCCGAATCAATGGTAATTTTCCTGCCCATAGACCAGTTGGGATGCCGCAGCGCATCTTCCGCCTTCATACCTTCCAGCTCGCTTTGCTTCTTTCCCCGGAACGGACCGCCGGAGGCTGTCAGCAATATCTTTTTGATCCGGTTTTTCTTTTCTCCGTTCAGAGACTGAAAAACAGCACTGTGCTCACTGTCCACCGGGAGGATGGACACACCCTTTTCCCTGGCCAGAGGCATCAGCAGATGCCCCGCCGTTACCAGTGTTTCTTTATTGGCCAGCAGAATATCCTTGCCATGGGAAATCGCCTCCAGAGTGGGCCGCACTCCGATCATTCCCACCACGGCCGTTACCAGCGCTTCCATATCCTCCATAGCCGCAATTTCCAGCAGGCCATCCATACCGCACAGGATCTTCACATCCAGATCCCGGACCCGCTCCCGCAGCTCATGGGCGGCCGTTTCCTCCCAGAGAGCGGCTGCTCTCGGGCAAAACTCTCTGATCTGTTCCTCCAGCAGCGCTGCGTTGCTCCCCGCCGCCAATGCCACCACCTGTATTTCGTCCCTGAAATGTCTGACAATTTCCAGTGTCTGTGTTCCGATAGAACCGGTAGAACCCAAAATCCCTATCTTTTTCATTTGTCTATGCCCCTATTAATATCCTTGCCAGAAAATAAATCACCGGCGCCGTAAAAATCACACTGTCGAACCGGTCCATAATGCCGCCATGCCCCGGTATACAGGTGCCATAATCCTTAATGTCATGATTTCTTTTGATGGCAGAGGCCGCCAGATCACCGATCTGAGAGATCACCGCCCCGATGCCGCCCAACGCGGCAAACGTCCATGTGACACTTCTGTCAGGAATAGCCTGATTTGCTGCCAGCAGAGAAAACAGCATACCCGCCAGTACAGAACCAGCCACGCCGCCGATGGCCCCTTCTACAGATTTCTTCGGACTCAGTACCGGAGCCATCTTATGTTTTCCCAATGTCACGCCTGTAAAATAAGCGCAGGTATCACATACCCATGAGCTGATAAAAATCATCCATACAATATATATGCCATATTGCATTCTTTCTGTCAAATAAATAAAAGAAAGCATCACCGGACCATATATAATGCAAAAAAAGGCAGCCATAACCTGTTCCGAACGATAGGCCGGAAATGTCAGCACATAAACCGCCATCAGCAGCATCAGTTCCCCAATCAGCAGCATCCCCAGAAAGAGGGGCAGCCTGCCGCTCTCTGCCAGGGCCGCTCCGTTCTCTCCCTGCCAGATCAGCACATAATACAGTAAAATACCCAGATATCCCGCCGCTTCCAATGTACCCGGCCCGGATTTTACATGTACGCCTGCAGCTCTGCAGAGCTCTCTGTATGCCGCGCAGGAAATGACTAAAAGTACCGCTGCCAGACAGGTGCCGCCGGTCAGTATGGCAGCCAGAGCCAGTACCAGCACGGCCGCTCCGCTTACGATCCTCTTGCCCATGCTAAGCCTCCTCCACACCGCCATAACGTCTGTCTCTGGTATTGTATGCTTCTATGGCCTTTCCCAATTCCACCTCATTAAAATCCGGCCACGGAACCGATGTCACATAAAATTCCGTATACGCAAGCTGCCAGAGCAGGAAATTTGAAATCCGCTGTTCTCCGCAGGTACGGATCAGCAGGTCGGGATCCGGTATTCCACCCGTATCCAGATGCTCTGTAATCAGTTCTTCTGTAACATCCTCCGGCCTGAGCTTTCCTGCCCCGATCTCACTGCCGATCTGTTTCACGGCACGTCTGATCTCATCTCTGCCGCCATAGTTGATGGCAATCTGAAAATGCAGTCCGTCATTGTCTTTGGTGGCCTCTTCCAACTCTGCGATCCGGGTCCGTATGTCCTGGGCCAGCCCGGTTTTGTCTCCGATCACCCGAACGCACATTCTGTTCTTTTCCGCGGTTTTCAAACAGGTTTTCATATAATTGCGCAGCAGTTTCATCAATGCATCCACTTCGTCCCTGGGACGATTCCAGTTCTCTGTGGAAAAAGCATACACCGTCAGATATTGAATCCCCATCTTATAAGCCTTTTCACAGATCAGCTCCACCTGTTTTGCTCCCTGCACATGGCCATAATTTCTCGGCATCCCTCTGCGTTTTGCCCATCGGCCGTTTCCATCCAATATGATCGCTACATGATTCGGTACTTTCATTGTATATCCTCTTTTAACAGAAAGGGGGAGGCAACATAACAAAATACGGTGCCCGCCCCTTAGTCTTTCGTAATTACAAAATTTCTATACCGTCAGAATATCCTTTGATTTTTCTTCCACTGCTTTGTCGATCTCTTTGATAAATTTATCTGTCAGTTTCTGCAGTTCATCCTCCAACTGCTTGATTTCATCCTCGGAAACCTCTGTCTTGGCAAGTTTTTTAAAGAAATCATTTCCATCCCGGCGGATGTTTCTGACAGCCACCTTGCTATCCTCACCTTTCTTTTTGATTTCCTTTACCAGGTCTTTTCTGCGTTCCTCTGTCAGCTCCGGAAATACCAGCCGGATCACAGAGCCGTCATTGGACGGATTGATCCCCAGATCCGATGTCTGAATGGCTTTTTCAATCGCTTTCAGAAGATTCTTTTCCCACGGTGCAATCTGAATCATTCTGGCTTCCGGAACAGAGATATTCCCCACCTGTTGAATCGGTGTAGGCGTCCCGTAATAGTCCACTTTTATTTTATCAAGCACATGGGGATTGGCCCTTCCTGCACGAATTGTCGCAAAATCCGACAGTAAGAAATCATAGGCTTTCTGCATCTTGCCTTCAAATTTTTTTATTCTCTCATCCATTGCCCTTCCTCCTGTTTATACCGTAACTTTTGTTCCGTGAAAGGTCCCCTTCACAGTATTTACAATGCTGTTTTCTTCATGCAGTCCGAATACCCACATAGGCATATGGTTGTCTCTTGCCAGAATGGAGGCCGTCATATCCACCACCTGTAGATTCCGGGCAATCACTTCCTCTATGGAAACTTCGTCATACCGCTTTGCCGCCGGATTGACACGGGGATCATCATCGTATACGCCGTCAATTGCCTTGGCCAGCAGGATCACTTCCGCTTCCACTTCCACAGCCCGCAAGACAACGCCCGTATCGGTGGAAAAATACGGATGTCCCGTACCGCCTGCAAAAAAGACCACTCTGCCTTCCCGGAAATACTCATCCGCCCGGTCTTTGGAAAAAAGTTCGGTAAAGGCTCCGCAGGCAAACGGGGTTAAAATCCCTGTTTTCATACCTACGCTGCGGCATATTTCCGATACATAGATACAGTTCATCACCGTGGCAAGCATACCGATCTGATCGGCCTTCGTCCTGTCTATGTTCTCGCTGGAACGTCCCCGCCAGAAATTGCCGCCGCCGATTACGATTCCCACCTGAATCCCATCCTCCGTCAGCTCTTTCACCTGCAATGCCACCTGTCTGACCGTGGCTTCGTCAAAGCCTGTCTTTTTTTCCCCTGCCAGCGCTTCTCCACTGAGTTTCAATAATAATCTCCGCATATTGCTTCCTCTCATTTTACCGATTCTGTTTTTTCCGGCAACGATTACTGAAACGCATCAAAGAAAGTAGTGGGATTGACATCCGCATAGCACAGAGAACACATACCTTCGATCACTGCGCCATTGTTGATCTGTACGGACTTGGACTTGATGTTGCCCATCACGATCGCCGTCGTATCCAGTATCACAGGACCATGTACATCAATATCCCCCTTTACTGCACCTGCTATCACAGCGCTGTTGGCATAAATATTTCCCATAATGACCGAACTCTGTCCGATCTTTACGCTGCCCTCACTGGTAATTTCCCCTGTAATCCTGGCATTCTCAGCATACACTTCCATTGCTTTGGAGTTGCCCACAATCGTACCGGATATATTTAATTTACCCCAAACATCAATATTTCCATCCACAGTTCCCACCACATCCATCGAACCGTCGGAACTTATATCACCTTTGATCTTCATACCTGCCGTAACCACTGCCACCTCATCGCTGACAATTCTCTCCTCCGGCCCGGAAAGTGTTTCTGCCTCTGCGCTTTCCTCTGCACCGGCAGTCTCTTCCTCACCGGCTGCCTCCGGCGCCGCTTCCATGATTGCTTCTGTCATATCAGCAGTTACTGCGGTTTCTGCGGTTACTTCTGTCATCACTTCTCTCTCCAATTCTTCCATCCCCTTTTCTTTTATGATCTCCCCGGCTTCCTCTGCCGTTTCTGCGGCCTCTGTCATCGGCAGCTCCTCCACAGGCGCCGCTGTTTCTGCCGCCTCTGCTATCGGCAGTTCGGGCATCAATGTTTCCGTGTCCGTTTCCGCCGTCATTACCGGCTCTGTTTCCGCCGGCTCTGCCGCCGGTATCACCTCCGGCTCTGCAGCTGCTTCTGAAAGCCCCGAAAACAGATCTGCCCCGGCTGCTTCTTCCGGCATTGTCAGCTCCGGCCAGTCTGCCGGTACCGGCTCCGTCACTCCCCCATACAACGCCTCCGGGTATTCTGTCGCCCCTGCCTCCCCCTCTTCCGGCAGCATAGCCTGTTCCTGTTCATCCAACTGCTCCAGCATGGAATTTAACTTCTCCGCCATATCGTCCTGTATCGTCACATCCTCTGAGGGAAGCTCGTCCGCCCAGCTTTCATCCGCCCAGTTTTCCTTTTCTGCCCAGATTTCCTCTTCTGCTTCAAGCTCATCCGCAGCAGGAACCAGCTCATCTGCAGCTTCCACTGCCGGCTGCACAGAGCCTGGCTTTCTGACCTCTTCTTCCGGCATCAGCTCGTTCACTGCCTGTGACAAGTCCTCTTTTAGATCAGTAAAAAACCCCATTCTTATATCCTCCATTTCTTTGATTCCTGTTATGATTTTGTCTTTCCGTGCTGTACCGGTATGGTTTCTTTTGTAATCGGAACGATCACAGTATCTTCCATTTCCAATATGGCTTCAATAATTCCCGGCAAAGCCTGTACCGTCGTTTTTTTATCCGCTGCATCATGCATCAAAATAACGGCTTCTTTGTAGTTTTCCAAATTTGATGTACAGTTTTTCAAAATCTCTTCCTGCGACAGATGCCCGGTGGCATCCCCGCTGGATATGTTCCAGTCATACCATACAATACCGATTTCGCTCAGATAGTCTTTCAGCTCCTGCATCTCCACCGTACTGACATGATTGCTGCTACCTCCCGGAAACCGATAGATTTCCGGATGTACTCCGGTCACCTGATACAGATAATCCTGCAGTACATTCACATCCCATATAAACGCTTCTTTGGAAGCATAGATCTCTTCGTACACATGACTATAGGAATGCATCCCCAGGGTATGTCCTTCTTCCACAATCCTGCGGCAGGCTTCCTCATATGGTTCTTTTCCTTCCCCTACGACAAAAAATGTCGCTTTTACATCATATTCCTTCAAAATATCCAGAATATCATCCGTATATATGCTGGGACCGTCATCAAAGGTCAGATATACTTTTCTGATATCTGATGGAGCCGGAGCCGTTGCCGCCGCTCCCTGTTTCTTCGTCTGTTCCTCCCAGGCTCTGATACCGTCCTCTTCTGTCAGGATCTCCGGTTCTGCGTCTCTGGCTGCCTTTGTCTGCATTTCTTCCACCGCGGCCTCCATCCGGAGCGCTTCCTTCTGTAGCTCTTCCATCTGTCCTTTCAGCTTCTTTACCTTAAGTCCCAGACAGATACTGACAACTGTCGGTATCAGAATCGCTGCCAGCAGACAGGCAACAATCAGTTTCTTTAAAATCCGTATCCGTTTCTTTCTGTTACTGCTGATGTTATCCGGCATAAATACACGAACTCCCTTTTGATTGTATCACACAATATAGCAGGAGGAAAGTACTAATTTAATTTGAATTTACTTACCACATCATGCAGATCTCCGGCAATCTCCTCCTGACTTCCTGCCATTTCCGACACCTGCTCCACCACACCAGATACCTGTCCCATTGTTTCCATAATCTGACTGCTGTTATCTGCAGTTTCCTGGGCAGATTCCGCTATATTCTGCACGGCATTGGCCACCTCACCCATAATGCTTTCTATGTTTTCCGCCATATCCGATATTCTGGCCGTACTTTCCTCTATGCTCTCTGCGTCCGCGCCATACTGCTTCCCAACACCTACAAACTTATCATAATCCGGTGTCACTGTCTCTTTCAAAAATCCCAGCAAAGACCGGGAATCTTCCGTCAGCATTGAAAACGCCTGTTTTACTTCATCAATCGTTTTCTGGATTCCCTCCACGGCATTGGACGTATCGCCTGCCAGTCTGCCAATCTCTGTCGCCACCACTGCAAATCCTCTGCCAGCTTCGCCTGCCCTTGCTGCTTCAATAGACGCATTCAGAGACAGCAGATTGATCTGTTCGGCAATCCCGGAAATCACTTCCGCCAACTTACCCACTGACTCCACCACCTGTGCGTTCTCTATGCTGCTCTGGAGATTTTTCTCATATTCACCGGAAAGCCGGAGCGCGTTGTCATAGGAAGCTCTGCTGATCTGCTCCACCTGTCTGGCTCTTTCCCGGATCGCTTCCACCATGCTCATGCTCTTTTCCGTCTCCTCCGCCAGAACATAGACCGAAGACGAAACCGCTCCCGTAGAGGCATTTACCTCCTGTGTGGCCGAACCGGTTGCCATCATGGCTTCACTGACACTGTGCATCAACACCTCGATCTGCTCAAACCGTGTGAGCAGCTCCTCTGCTGCACTGCTCAGTTTTTCACTGGACACATTGAGCACGCCTGCATGAGACGAAATACTGCCCAGCATTTTTTTATTGTTTTCATACATCGTATTCAGGGACTGCCCCATCCGGCCCAGCTCATCCTGCCGGGTGATCGGCATGGCAGGAATGGAAAAATCCCCCTCTGCCAGCGTACCTGCAAACTGCTGTACCTTCCGGATGCTGCCAGAAATATTCCGTACCTGTAACAGTATCACTGCCACGGCAATCACAGCCGCCGCTATGCCTACCACTGCCAGCAGCTTCACCAGACGGACAATAGGCGCGTTCAACTGAGACTGAGGGACCCCGATCACGATCTTCCAGTTGACCTCCGGAATCGTATCATAATAAAGAAGATATTCTTCTCCCTGCTCCGTATACCCGGTGATGCCGCTGCTCTGATTCAGAATCTCCCGTCCTGCCTCTGCCAGCGTAGCATTCTCCTCATCCAGTATGCTGACGCCTCCCGTTACCTTTTCTTCCCTGTCATTGCCCAGATAAACGCCGCTGTCACCGGCAACCAGAATTGCCCTGCCGTTCTCGCCGATACGGATCTCCCGGATCATATCCTGTATGGTAGTCAGCTCCATATCCACTGTCACACATCCGATAAAATTCCCCAGCATATTATGCATGGGCATAGTGCAGGTAATCAACACAAGCCCGCTGGTTTCATCATAATATGGGCTGGTAAACGTCGGCTCAAGCGCCTGCTGCCCCAGAAGATAATAGTCCTGATGGAAATAATCATATTCGGGTTTGCTGCGGTCATATGTTACAGCCACCTCCTTCTCCCCGTCCTTCCTCTCTCCGGTCCAGTATGCATACGGCCCCATATACTCCGCCGAAACCTTGAACACATTCGGTTCAAACCAGATGCCGCTGCCATAGATAGAATCATTCTCCGCCACCACCTGCTGCAGCGCCTTTTCCAGATTATACTGTGTGGTACTCTTATAGCCGCTGGAAATGGTGCCTGAAATATTGTTCACTGTGTTGGATATCACAGACAGTTCTCTGATAATCGACGCCTCACTGGCTGTCAGCTCGGCCCTCATCCACTCCTGGGTCTGTTCGGAAATCAGCATTTCGGCTTCTCCTGCGCTGATCACTGTCAAAAGCACCATGGCAAGAATCACCGGCACCAGAATCCCTGTCATTAATTTTGTCCCTATTTTTCTGAACCTCAAACATTTCCCCTCCCCACACTCTGCATATGCATCCAGTATAGCATTTTTTGTAGTATTCAGCAAGAAAGACGTATTATTTTGTATGACAAACGCGGGAGGAAGAAATTTCCTGTATCATAAAAACGCCCGGCAGGACCTGTAACAGTCCGCCGGGCATCCGACACCCGGATGGCAAACGCAATTTTCCTGCACTTTTGCCGTCCGTGTCCATATCTGATTTACAAGCTGTCCAGCGACAACTCTTTCTTCTCCCGTTTCGCCCTCTTTTTGGCTTTCTTATCCTTGCTCCTCTTATGAATAATCATATAGAAAGTGGGAAGCAGGATCAGGGTCAGGACGGTGGAAGCAGTCAGGCCGCCTACGATCACCACCGCCATCCCCTGTGTCATCTGACCATTCTTTCCCACACCCATCGCCATAGGAATCATGGACAAAATGGTGGTCAACGTGGTCATCAGAATAGGCCGCAGCCTGGACTTTCCGGTTTCGATCAACGCTTCCTCCGTGCTCATGGTTTTCCGCAGCATATTGGTATAATCCACATACAGAATACCGTTATTTACCACAATACCAATCAACATCAGAAAGCCCATCAGAGATACCATACTCACACTGCATCTTGTAATCAGCAAAAGTACAATGGAACCGATCAGGGAAAAAGGAATGCAGAACATAACCATACCCGAATACCGCAGATTCTCAAACTGAATGGCCATTACTATATAAACCAGCAGAATCGCCGTCACAATGGCGGAAATCAGAGCGCCAAATTCTTCCATCATCATCTCATCCATCGTATTGGTTACCTGCTCCACGCCTTCCGGCAGAAACGTCTGTTCCATCTGCTGCCGGATTGTTTCCTGGGCGGTAAATTTGGCGTCCGCCTCCAGCGTGGCCGTTACGCTGGCCGTATAACTGCCGTCCTTACGGCTGATGGTCTGCGGAGAATCCGTATATACGATATCCGCAATATCCGACAGCGGCACCGAAGCGCCTCTGGGATTGGTCAGTGTAATCCCGTAAACATCGTTGACTGTAGGATATTCGTCCGCCGGATACTCTACTTTGACCGTATATTTGCTGTCGTCGATCATCACATCCATCGCATCGGAACCGCTCATCATGGAGTAGATCATACCGCTGGCCGCCTGAGGCGTCATCCCCGCTGCCGCAGCCTTGATGGGATCAATGATAATTTCCGCTTTGGTGGCGGCATCCGCAAAGGAAGAAGTGGCGCTGATCACGCCGTCCGCCTTCACCACCGCATTTGATACGATACGGCAGGCTTCTTTCATTTTTTCCAGATCGTTGCCTTCCAGAGCAATATCATAGGTATTGCCGCCGCCCATGCCGCTCATCCCCATGGAGGAAGAGGAAGCCACACTGATTTCGCAACTGTCCTTATAGCCGTCCAGTACTTTCGTCCATTCATCCACAATTTCGGAAGTGCTCAGTCTGCATCCGTCCGCCACATACGCCTGAATCCTTCCGGTGGCGGAGGATTCTGTTACCGTCGCACTGTAGTCTCCTATATACGGACTTTCTTCTACAAAGGCTTCCAGCTCTTCTACTTTGGCATTGACCGTTTCCAGATTGGTGCCCGGACGAAACTCCACGGTAATGGCCACCTGTCCTTCATCGGTCTGTCCCATCAGCTCCATATTCACAAACCGGAACAGGAAAATGGAAACAATGAAAATCCCCACAGCCGTCAGCGCCACCAGCAGCTTTCTGTGCAGCGCCCTGCGCAGAATGGCTGCATACCGTTCACTGACCACATCCAGAAATCGATTGATTTTCGTATCCCGCTTTTCCACCGGCTTATACTGGGAAAAGCACAGGGGTACCAGCGTAACTGCGGATATCAGTGACGCAATCAGGGCAAATACGATGGTATAGCCAAGCTGTCCGAACATCTGTCCCGACATCCCTTCCATCATTGCCAGCGGCAGATAAACCACGATGGTGGTAATGGTGGAGGCCACGATGGAAGCCATAACCGTTTTGGTCGCCTCATAGGCCGCATCCGTAAAACTCATGCCTTCATCCTTTTTCCGGAAACACATTTCGATGACCACGATGGCATTGTCAACCATCATACCGATGCCGATTACCAAAGCTCCCATCGTAATCATATTCAGAGAAAATCCCATAAATTTCATCAGCAAAAACGTCACCAGCAGAGAGACGGGCATGGAGCTTCCCACGATCAGACTGCCTTTAAAATCCCCGAAAAAGATAAACAGAACCAGCATGGTAATCGCAATACCCACCACCAGCGTCTGGGCAATGGATACAAGAGAATCGATAATCGTTTCACTGCTGTCATAAACTGCCGTAATCGTAACATCCGGATTTTCCGCATTCAGCCGATCCACCACCCGCATCACCTTAGCAGACAGGGTGACTGCGCTGGAACTCTGGATCTTGGAAATCCCGATGCTGACATTTTCCGCCCCGTTATAACGGCTGTAGCTGGACGGCTCCGCCACCGCATAGTGTACATTGGCAATATCCGACAGATGGATCACATTGCCGGAGGCAGTGGTAATCGGTATGGTGGCAATTTCCGCCGGTGTTTTATATTCCACATTGGAACTGATGTTCAGATTCTGACTGCCGTATTCCGCCGTCCCGGCCGGAATGGTGTAATTGGCCGCCGCCACTGTCTGCGCCACTGTGGAAATGTCCAGCCTGTACTGCCGCATCAGTTCCGGCACCAGCTCCACACTGATGTACTCATCATCCCCGCCGGAAATTTCGAGATCGGCCACATCGCTGATCTTTTCCAGCTCCGGCTGCACAGTTTCCTCCACATAGCTCAGCACATCTATGCCTTCTTCCTGGGAATCCACAGACAGAGTCATTACATCCTGCGCATTCATATCCATCGCAATGATCGTCGGATCGTCCGCATCATCCGGCAGGCTTCGCTTGACACGCTCCACTGCTTCCTGCATATCAATAAAGGCATCGTCCATATCCGTTCCATATTCAAAAGAAAACATAACCATCGACACATTTTCCATCGAAGAGGAATAAATATTTTCCAAACCTGCAAGAGTCCCCAGTTCATCTTCTATCTCCTGGGTCACAAGCCGTTCCACATCCTCCGGCCCCGCCTGAGGATAGGTGGTTATCACAAGCATAACCGGCATATCCATATCCGGAATCAACTGCAGATTCATTCCCATAATCGAACGGATTCCGAATATAATCAATGATGCGACAATCACCAGAGCGGCAACCGGCCGCTGCAGTACTGTTTTTGTCAACTTGCTCATCCGTCACCTCTCCTTTACTGCGCAACGCCGGGCTGCGTGATTCTTGCTTCGATCTCCGTATTCAGCCGCTGCGTATCTGTCAGTTCAGAAACAGAGGCGGCTTCCGGCGCTTCATCGGCCTCCCCGGTAGTTCCCCTGCTGCCGGACTCTTCCTCCTTTAATCTGACAGGCGTGCCATCCTTGAGCTGGGACGCCCATGTGGTAATGACTTTACTGTCCGGACTCAGCCCGGACTTCACTTCCACGTTTTCACTGTTGGCAATTCCGGTCTCGATCATGGTCTTGACCGCCTTGCCGGACTCCATACAGTATACATAAGCCTTCTGACTCTCATAATATACGCTGTCCACCGGGATGGTCATAACATTTTCCGCTTTCTGTGTGGCCAGGGTCAGCTTCACACTGGTACCCGTAATCAACTGATCCGAACTGCCGTCAAGCTGGGCTTTGATCTTAAACAGCCCGCTTTCCGTATCTGCCACACCTGCATTTTCGGAAATATGCGCCACATACTCCTGCCCGTTTCTCTCCACCCGGACTTCCTGGCCGATGGTCAGCTCTTTCATAACGGTTTCCGCCACATAAAAGGTAATACCCACTGCGTCATCCGGCGTGATCACATAAGCCGGTGCTCCCTGAGCCGCCATATTGTTGACCGTAATATTCTTTTTGGTCACCACCCCAGAAACCGGAGCGGCTACCTTCGTATAATCGAGCTGAAGCTGGGCTGCGTCCACCCCTGCTTTGGCCTGTTTTACGCCTGCCTGAGCCTGCTTCACACCCGCCTGAGCCTGCTTCACTCCTGCCTCGGCCTGTGTCACTCCTGCTTCGGCCTGTATCAGCCCCACATTGGAACCAGCCAACTGGTAATTGGCTCCTGCAATTACAACTGCTTTGGTATACAGCTCATAGTCCTCCAGCATTTTTTCTGCCAGACGCAGGGCATCCTCTGCCGAATATACATTGTTCTTTGCCGTCTCTTTTCCGATCGCTGCCTGGAACTGGGCCAGTCTTACACTGTCCTTATTGTCATCCAGACTGCTTCTTGTGGAACGCAAAGTACTCACCTGAGATTCCGCCGCGTTAATCATCACACCCAGGTCATAGGAAGTCTGTGCTCCCACCATTTTTTCTATGTAAAGCCCGGCTGCATCCTCTGCGCTGGAGGCGCCGTCCGTATTGATTCCCATATTCCCCACTGCCGCAATCGCATCGGTATCGCTCATCTCTTTGATGTCATCATACCGGTTTTTCACCTGCTGAAGCTGATCCACATATTTTTTCATATTGTTGGCATCATCCTTCAGATCGTCCAGACTGTCCTCCAGATCCTCATAGGCATCTCTTGCCAGCCCGAACTGTTCGGCTGCCAGCGCCTCATTTTCCTCTGCTGCCTTCAATGCGTACTTGGCGGACGCCACTGCATTTTCAAGCTGCATCTCATTGGTCTCTATCTGTCCCAGTGACTGTTTGATCTGTTCCTGTGTATAGAGCAGGTTCAGTTGATTCAGTGACACATTGGCATTGGCAGTGGCCACCGATGCACTGGCGCTGGCCACCGATGCCCCGGCGCTGGCCACCGACGCGTTGGCGCTTTCCAGACCGGCCTGCGCCTGCGCCATACTGATCTGTGCGCTGGTATCGTCTATGGTAAACAGCAGATCCCCTGCATTTACCCTATCTCCCTCTTCAAAATAGGCCGCTGTCACATCCCCGCCTACCTTGACCATGACCGTAATTTCATCCTCTGATTCCACACTGCCGATAAAGTCCCCGTCCAGTTCGATACTCTCCGTGACAGGGGATGCTGTCTCCACCAGAATCGAAGTATCCTTTTCGGCCCCTTCACCGGATGCTTTGTCCGAAGCTCCCGGCCCACCCGGCCCGCCGCAGCCTCCCAGTAC
>VSOB01000049.1 GCA_009774625.1 Lachnospiraceae bacterium | reverse complement strand
CAAGGAGAAACGACGGACGCGCCAGAAGCGCAAAAGAGACAGCACCAGCAAAAAACGGTCCCGCCGCTTCCATACGTCTGCCCATACCCATAATAGTACACAGTCTCCTGATATCGGTTCCATGTAGTAAACACCCGGCTCAGGTTCAAACCGTTCTCTCCTGCCGTCACCACAAAATTCATATCCTCGCATTCATATTCTGTTTCCCGCAGAACAAATCTGCAAATCAAATCCAGACAGCCGTCGCCGCCACAGTCCAGAAAAGCATATTCTGTCCTGACAGGCATCTGCTCTTCAAAACTACAGCATTTCATAACAGACTTCTGTAAATCAGCAAAACTGACTGTGCTTCGTTTCCTCATATCCGAGGCAAACGCCTCATAATAATGCAGCACCGGTTCATCCAGCGCCTCTTCTTTCACAAGAGCTTCCTCTTTATCCTTTAAGAATCCCAGCAGTGCCTTTTCCGTTTCAGATACACCATACTCCAGGGCACCGTCCCATTTCAATGCTCCTTCCGGTGCATCCGTCCATGTCACGTTCTCTCCGCTAATCATGATATAAGGCCGGATTTCCTCTATCCCCTCTTCTGACACATACACATCCATCCACAGATTGCGCCGTTTTCCCTGAAATGGGCGATACCGCTCAAATACATATCGGAAGCAGACGCAACCACTTCTTGACTGCTCTGTGATCTCCCAGCAGGCATATGTTTCCCGTCCTTTCCACTTTTGGCCGGCATCCGAAAGACATTTTGCCAGAGTCTCCAGATTTTTCCCTGCATCTTCTTTGTCTGACAAAAGTTCTCTTATCCTGCCTTCTTCCACGCAGTGTCCGTTCAGATTTTCCAGTATCCGGTCTCCGATATAGCCGGCCGCTTCCCCGGCATCCTCCATTCCCCACAGAGGAAATGCAAGCTCACGGATTCCTTTCAGGGGTTCTCCGCTTTCAATCAGCCAGATTTGACCTTTTGTTGTCTCATATGCCCCTTTTGCTCTGACTGCCATATACTCTGCCCTGGTCATGGATACAATCTGCAGCTTTGTATCACACAGCTTTCCTTCCTGGTCCACACAGCAGGAAACCACCGCCGCCTTTGCCTCGTCCACACCCATCCGGCCAAAATCAGGATAAAAATAATAGCAAAACCGCACATAGCCCCGCTCTCTGGCCAGATCCAGAAAATAGCAGTCATAATCAGGCCCTGCTTTCCAGTCCGTTTCAAGCTGCTCCCAGCCCTGCTGTACAAACCTCCCGGCCCATTGGCCTGTACTGAACAGTTCCTGATATATCGGCGCATATTCCCCCTGGCTTTCCAGCACATCCCGCAGCATTGTTTCTATTTTTTCCGCACAGGCTGCCGTATCTTCATTCGCCTCCGCAAACAGACCACAGGGCTGTGTGGTTGCCTTTTCCGCCTCCCCGTCCCAGTATGTATCAAATCCCGGCAGTACCGCGCTGTTGCTGCTCCTTCCTTCCCGGATCACCTGCACACTGTGACCATAAAAGCCCAGCCGGTTTCTCTCATCTCCATAGGTACAGTCCTCCATACTGTGCCTTTGGTCCGGCCGCACCCGGATCCCCCGGATCACACCCTGGCCATCCACACTGACCAGGACATGAACCTCCGTTTCACAGCCCTCTTCTGTCTCAGTGCAGTTTTCATCCATTGTTTCCCTGTCCTGATGCAATACATAAAAAAAATCGTACCCATACCCGGCATACATCCTGTTCACTTCCCAGGAACAGTCATACCGTTCTGCATCCATCTGCCAGCCTTCCAGCTCCGCCCAGTCTGCCGCCTGCAACTGCTGCACAGCCCAGTCCGAAACAAATCCACGGATCTTTTCTCCGGCTTCTCCCTGCTTTTCCAATAACTCCTGCAGCACTTCCGCCAGAAAAATCTCCACGTCTTCCATATGCTCCGAAACAAAAATCCCCTTTCCGATCAACTCCGGTTCTGTCAGGACGTCCGCCTTCTTCACATATGCCATTTTGTATTTCTCCCGTTCCAGCACATATCCTGTGATATTTCCCACTTCCTCATCAGGCGTCACAAAAACACAGGGCGCCTCTTTCTCCCTGACCCAATACCACAAATCTGCCCTGTCAGCCACAGCCTCCGCATCCCCGATATGGGCCTGGGCGACATACAGATTTCCCTCTCTCTTTTGGGTATAAAAAGCGGTCAGTGTCCCTTCCTCATACACCACCGTCTCCAGCAGATATTCCGACTCATCCGTTTCCTGACCGGAAAAACATGCAGACAGCAGATTTCCCTGAAAATCATAAAATGCGCCTTTGTCACAGGAAAAATATCCATGTTCTGTAAAGATAATATCCTCTTCGGGATCCAGCCCCACTGCCCGGCGCATCCCTCCTGCTTCCTGACAGAATATCCCGCTGCTTCCCCTGCTCCTGCCTATCTTTTCTTTTACAAACAGTCCGCGCCCATTATACGCAAGCCAAGTCTCATCCAGTCCGTTCCGGATATCATATGGATATTCCAGGCTTGTCCGCTCCTTCACCTGTCCTTCCCTGTTTAAACACCGATACTCTGCCTGTTTCCCATTCTTTGCATCACAGAACCCGGTCAGCACAGAACCGTCTCCATCCATCATAAACCGGTCCAGCATCTCCCAGCCATCCTCAGCCGGCGCATAAAATATCCGTTCACTCTTATCAGACAAGTCCAGACACCGAATGCTCTTTATCGGTGACGTGTCCTCTTCTGTCACCATAAAGTACAGGCTGCCTTCATAAATATACCAGTCCGGCCCCACACTGATCCCTCCGGCCCCTTCTGTTCTTTTACACTGATATGTTTCCACACTGCCGCTCTCCATATCATACAGCAAAAACGTATTGACCTTTTTCAGCACAAGCAGATTGTTATATTGACGGATTTTCCCGTATATCTGCGGTTTTTCCAGTTCATACAGACCGAAGAGATCATATACCGTTCCCTCCTGTCTCTGAAATCCGTTCCTCTCCCGTTTGTAAACCCGGTCTTTCAGTACCAGCATATCTCCCCAGCATGCATAATCACCGCCCCCATGCATGGACATACTTCCATATCCCAATGCCGGAATTTCATGCAGCTCTTCCTGCACAGCCAGACTGGCTGCAAAATCCAGAGCCGGCTGCCTTGCCGCTTCCCGTGCCTCCCCCGGCTCCTCCTTCCTCTGCCCTGCCTTTCTCTCCGGCTCCGTTTTTCTCTCTCCTTCATCCATCCGCATCCCCCACAGTAAAAACAGCAAAATCACTGCCACAATGCCTGCTTTATACAGATGCTTTCTCTCTCTGACCATTTAGATTCCTTCTCCCCGGACATACTCCCACACTATCCTTCTGTTACGCACTGGAACTTCCATACAGCGTATTCATAGGTAGTTTCATCCACAAAATCCATACTTTCCAGCTCCGGAATATAAAACCCAAAATAGTTTGCATCCCGCTCTTCTATTGCTTCTTCCCCTCCTGCTTCTGAAATCCGGCTGTTAATGTGCAGTGATACAACATAAAAAGTGTCTCTGCAGATCCGATAGCGCATACGTCCCTCTGGCACATTGTCCGGAAAGACTCCCCCAAGCGCATACCCGCCCATATTATAGGATATAATCCTCTCTACGATCTCCGGCGGCAGGTCTAACGAACGCACCGCCTCATCCACCGCCTGTTCCCCATAATACACTTCATAAGTACCGCCATAATCCCCGCTCCCTTCACCGCCCTGTGCATCATAAAGCTCAAATGTCCCATCCTGATGCAGGCAAAGCCTCCCGCCTGTCTCTGTCAGAAACGTATTGCCGCTGATCGCATCCCGGCTGCCGATTTCAAACTCCAGACTCTCGCACAGAGGTACCATGATACCCAGCAATTCTTCCTCTTCCCCCTCTTCCGTATAACCGCCGAATGTAATCATATAATTTTTATCAGGCACCATTACCACCATCGTATCATAGATTCCTGTCCCATTGCTGCCGTGGACAACACCCCACTGACATACCACATGATCTGTCAGAATCACTTCCATCAGCTCTTTGTCATAATAGGAAACCTGATACTCCTCTACTTCATCCTGATAATACAGTGCCAAGTCCTCATACATCTCCTGCATCGTCCCGGCGCCAAGCATGGACACCCCGTTCAGCCATATATAGTATGCCCCTGCCTCTCCCTGTATCATATATGCATATTCACCGTTTTCGGCGCTTTCCCAGTCCTCATATACTTCAAAGGAAAATCCATTCGTCTCACAGCGCACCGGCTCGTGGCTCTTTTCTTCTGTCTGCTTTGCTTCTTCCCCGATCTGGCCTGCCCCGCTTTCCTCTTCTGCCTGCCACACTGCTGTCCAGTCCCGGTCTGTTTCCTGTACTTTCCCGTATATCATATGCCAGCTCACTGCCACAGCCCCTATTAACAGGAAAACCAGAAATACTCCTGTACCCACTGCAACTGCCAACCATTTATTCTTTTTTTCCTCCATCCTGCAACTCCTCCCCTTTTGTGTACCGCACCGCTTATTTCCTGTCCCCATTTGATACCTTAAGTATACCACAGATAGCGATAGGATAGAAGCTGGAAAAAGGGCTGTCATGATAGCCGCCAATCTTATCCCAAAGACTTTCTATTCTTTCAATATCCTCCATAGAGGACATTCTGTTCTGGAACATATGAAACATTGGGGCGATTAAAATCTATGATAGAAACAAAAAATCCAGTGTTTTCGGAACGTTTACCGGGAGAGTGTAGGAATAATCAAGAAATAAACGACTTTTCTACACCCTCCGGTACTACGTTTCACTTTTGTTTCTGCAATAAGAATATGACTATATTATGACACAGGTCGTACCTCTTTACAATAAAAAATGCCGCCGATTGTCAATGGGCAGCGAGGTATTATAACCATATTCAAATTGTACCGGCACGACCTTACTGTGCCTTGTTGTAGTTTGCAGAACTGATACCAAGGAGAACCCCAAGGAAGGTGTCAATAGCCGTAATGGTGCCGACTACCTGCTCGCCATAGGGAAGCCCCCAGATCCCTGCCAGCGCAAAGTACAGAGTACCCGCCGCCGGAAGCAGAAACTGCGCGATCCATTTCAGTACATCATAGGTTTTGTTACTCATGCTCATGATTTTGTTCCTCCATTTCATAGGTTGATTTATGAATCGGTAATTTGTTTACCTCATTCATCACACGTTTTGCGGAGCCGTTTCCGCCCATTTTCTCATAAGGTTTGTAGAGATACTCGTAGAGATTTTCATACTCGTCCGAAGTGATGTATCCCCTTTCTATGTAGACCATACCCAAATACATAATACGGTCATGCCCAAGCCCTATGAGCATTTCGGTTTTTACGTCTTTTTTCTCAAGCCGCTTTGTTATGTAGGCCCACAGCCCAGAAGACGCAAGAACTGAGCTAAATATAGTTAGTAATATTTGAAACCATTGTTCCATGTCATACCTCCTGTATAATATTTTGTGGCGACCTATCAAATATAACCAGCTTCTTGTTTACGACTGTTACTGTCTTGTCGAATAGGTCTTCATAAAGCCGAATAAGGTTTTCTCGCTGCTTTCTGGATAATAGTTTATAGAAACTCCCCATCCAACCGCGGAACATATTCTCTACATTTTCATATAGCACTTCCCCATTTCTGACTTTCACAGCCAGTTTCTTCAACTTTCTGCGCATCGATGTAACTCTGTCCGGATTTATGCGTTTAATGATTTTCCCATCTTTGGTAAGCGTGTACTTTACTTGCAGGTATTTGTATGTACTGGATATTTTCACAATACGTGTCTTTTTCTCGTTGATGTGAATGCCGTATTCAGAAGCGATAATCCGAATATGCTCAAGCAAATCCAGTAGCTCTTCCTTGCTCGGGTTCATGATGTACCAATCATCCATGTATCTTCCATAGAATTTCTGGCTCCTCACGTATTTAACATAATTGTCAATGCGATATGGATAATAAATCCCTATGACTTGTGATAGTTGATCGCCAATGTTGACAGACTTCTCCATCCATTTGTCACCGGTCAGCTTTTCCTTTGGGATATTGCGATATTCCAGCTTGTTGAAGGTATCGGTCAAACAATTGGCATATTCCTCATCAGTCATATAAGAAACATCAATCTTAAACCCGTCAAATATAAGAGACAAAAGCCATTCAATAAACTCATCGTCATCGAACAGCTTTAACAACTCCCGCTTTGCAATCTCATGAATAATATTGTCGTAGAATTTTGAGAAGTCTCCGAACAGAATATATCCTTCGTTACCATGCAGCTTGTAATATTTCCGAAGATGTACCTCAAACCGATCTCTTTGATGTGAAATACCTCGTCCCTTGATAGAAGCTCCATTGTCATAAATAATCCGTTTCTTTACTTCTGGCAACAGAACATCATCACATAATACATGGCGAACGATACGGTCTCTGATTCGAATACTTGTGATAGGTCTTACCCGGCCCCGTTCAGACAGCGAGAATTCTTCCGTCGGACCATTTTGAAGAGTCCGATTAAGAAGATCATCTTGTATAGAAAAGATATAGCGCAGAAAATTCATCATGAACTTCTGAGTTGTTTCTTTCCATTTGCTACCTTTCACGGAAGCCTTGTAAGCCCTATACAAATTGTTGGCGTCAGACAAAATCTCTTCATACGTCATATTTATTCACCGTGATAGCAATACTTACCGTAGTAAATTGCGTCCAGCTTTGTCATTTATCCTTGATGGAAAGGACAACGTCTCCTTCTCCGTTGGTTAGGCAGAGAATCCGGACGAACTCCATTAGAGTTCGAAGCGTTGTTGTAGTTCGTATTGCCATTGTTGTTCACATTAGCGAAATTAGCCGAAGAAACGACGCGTTTTAGACATTGCCCTGTAGGTATGATTTGATTTTGTTGTCTCGCTGACGCCACTTCTTTATCAATCCGATTTCTCGGTCGATAGCTTTTACATATCGCCCGTAAGTATTTATATCTACCTCGAAGATTTCTACAACTCTTTGTAGTTCCTTGATAATCTGCTCACAGTTTATGATAGCGTTGTTTTGGTAACTTCTCCGCTGTTCGTATTCAGACATCGAAGTCGGATAGGTCGAATTGGCAGCTCTGATATTATTCGTCATTTGTGACGCCAACTGGTCAATACGAGTCTTGAAATTGCTCATAAGATATCTGTATTTTGCAAAATCCTCAGTCTCATCTTTTCCATAAGCGTAACGAACTCTAACAAAGTGATCCAAATCTTTTACCCCAAAACTTCTCTGCATGAGGTCTATAAGCATATCATGAAGTTCGATCGAGTATGTAATCGCCTCGAATTTAGATTCCTTACGGTCGCTTACCAGAACACTCATGCATACTCCGTCCCGGTAATTTCCGCAAACTCTTCTTCGGTGATCCATCCTTTTACTACGGCATTACGAACGCGGGTTATATTCCACAGCCTTTCGCCGTAGAAACCTTTTACCTTTTCGTAATTCTTGCTATGTTCCATGGTGATCCTCCTTTCTCTTACAGTTCAACATCACACATCATGGCGAGGTATTCGATATCAGCATCACGCTTTGCCTCTTTCAATTCCTTCTGGGAAATATCCCGCAAAACAATCCATGATGCCCCGTTTACCGTTGTCACCTGAACAAGCTCCATGTGTTCATGGACTTCATCCGTCACCCCATCGTTAATAACAATGGGGGAACAGTTTCCCTCAAAAATGGAAGCATCGATTAACTCAGCAGAAATATAATTATTTCCATTCAGAGTCAGATTATCGATAATCGTTCCATCAGCAAGGGTAATCTTATATGTCTTCTGATCCTCCATTTTGATTCCTTCCTTTCAATTTTTTGTTATAACACCAACTCTTGTCACCTGTGTACGGTTTTAACCGAGGGGCACAAGGCCCCAAGATTTTTCTAACCAACCGGGAAGACCGGACGAACTCCAAGAGAGTTCGAAGCGGCGCTGCAGGCCGCAGAGCCATCGCGGGCCACACCAGCGAAATGAGCCGAAGAAACGACGTCTCTCAACCAGTAAGTTGCACGAATGTTGACATATTTGGGAGCCATAGCTGCCAATGCCAACTGTTTCTTGTTAATGGTGTACCGATACGGAACCGTTGATCCATCTCCAGCCGGAGTATGAACATAACTGCCGTACATCATGATCTCGTTCGGAAGTTCCACGCTGGAGTCATACCATGATCCAGCCGAAGGATAACCGTTAGTTACCGCATTAACCAGCAGATCTCTATGCGTCAGCACAGCACTGCCAAAAGCAGCATTCACCTGTGTCTTGGCATTTGCAAGATTAGCGGTATACATTTTTGAACCGACATATCCTCCTGTCGTGATATTGGTGTCGTTCATTTTTGCTTCGTACAGACAGGTGTCCGGCATAATCACAACATGGTGATTTGTAAATGCCGTATCGCCCGCATTATACCAGTAGTCGAAATCCCAGATGCGCCAATTTACCCCGCCGATCACCCAGTAATCCCCCAGAAACAATCCTTTAAAAGTTCCGTTCTGGATATTGGCTTTCTGCTCTTCTGTAAAGAAAGTCCCAAGGTTTTTACCCCGGAATACCCTGCTATGCATTTCCGGAGCAGCAAACGCATCCAATACAGCAAAAAGTGCATCTTCCGCCGCGATAGCCACATTGCCATCTGTTGTTCCTACAAGCAGTTTGTTCCCCGCTGCCAGAGAATTGATCTGGGTAAGTTTAGAGAGATCCAACTCTAAATTGAGATTTTCAAATCCCATGAGTTTTTCCAATCCTTTTGCCAGATCAGATGCCAGAATCGCTTTCGTTCCGCTATCGCCGTCAATCAAGAAAATATGATTTGCAGCAAGACTCTGGACTTTTTCGTAATCTGTAATTTTCATATGTCCGTATCCTCCTTTATTTAGTTACAAATATAACGCGTCCACAAATCGGATCACCATTGCTATCCAGAATGAGATCACTGGAATGCGTGCGTCCAATTACAGCTTCTAAGTTGCTATCTACAATTGTACCGTCTGAAGAATCAAGAAGATCACTCAAGGTTTCATAACCATTGTCATAGAGCTTATGATATACGGCAAACTCCGCTTCAAGATCACCCTCAAATCGCTCAAGCATTTCCGTTCTCTTTTTTAGCATGAGTAACTGATTTGCAAGATTTGCGGCGGCATCACCTTCCAGAATAGCCTGTAAATCATTGAACCATTTCCAGAAAATATCTGTTGTGTCCTTTCGCCATTCCGCCATCTCAGCGGTATTGCTGTTGACATAGTTGTAAAACCACTCTTCCCACTGACGCTTCCAGAAAGCATTCGTAGTTTCCATCTCAGTAGTCTGCGTCTTATACCACGTAGACCACTGCTGTTTCCAAAACGCGTTCGTAGACTCCATATCAGACGTCTGGTTTTCATAAAACTCTTTCCACTGATCTCCCCACTGAGCCACAAGAGCATCTATGGACATCAACTCCAAAGGACCGGTAACAAATGGACAATCCGATGTTCCAACACAGTTTGTGATATTTGCCTGTCTGATGGACGTGACTCCAGCATTCACTTGAATATAAGCCAACGGATACTGCCACCTGTCATTTGCTTTTATCATCTCAGGATTCTTTGGATTGGTTGCTGGAGTACCTTTTACGATCTTAATAGAGTTGGCTCGACTATTTTCACGAGCGTCAACCTCTAATACCACGGCATCTATTCGATTAAGAATCACTTCGGATATCGGAACTTCCAAAGGCAATAACGCGTCGTTTAATGTCCACGTGTGATTGAACCATGCTCGACCTATACCGACATTTACAATCATGCCTTCGGATTCTTTAACCATCATTGCTGTACCTAAATGCTGAAATACGCCATCTCGAATGATTCCGTCGAAAATACTTGACATCTGGATTGCATCATATTTTCGATCGCCATTTACAGAATTGTAAAATCCAAATGTTACACTCATTTCATGCCACCTCCTGTTCTATCGTTTTAAATGTAGGATACACAGAGCTTCCTTCTTCATCTTCGGACATAACAATTTCAACAATTCGTGCTTTTGTTTCATGCCCATATTCGTTGGCGATCTGAACGACATCTCCGTTGAAAAAGTCTTCTCCGTATTTAAACATCACTGTTGTTTCAACTTGTCCCTCAAACGAGGTGACATCCGTATTCTCTGCCAATTTCTCTCTTCCCCGCTGTTGCAACTGAGCGATATATTCAGCATTTGTCAAAGTCACGCCATTACCAACATCCGAGGAAATATCCCTTGCATCTGTAAAAAGTTCCCGGCGATTCAAACCGTTACCACCACCGACAGTAGTGTATCTCCTCGCAGAACCCTCACCTTCGCCGCCAATTAAAGTGACAGTTTTTAAAGCCGATTTGGATTCCACATAGTTGCTGTTGATGATATTCTCGAATTTCGGAGAAAATATGACATACGGATTGATTTCCTGATCATATGAGCGATCTGCGCCGGCGTACAGTTTGAACACGAACTGTTTGTTGTCATTTAACGTGACTTTAAACCCGATGCTACGCTCACTACAAATTTTACTAATGACGTCATACAAATTGTCCCCGGTGTACTGTGCATCAATTTTCAAGGATGTAATTGCCGGGTCCGTAGATGCCTCAAAAATGAAATTACTGATTTTTCTGCTACTGTCCGATGGAGATATAACATTCTCATTAAGAAGAGTCCGTATTCCATTTTGAAGATTTCCGCTTATTGTCTTTTGACCCCAAACGATGCGTCTATCCAGAATAGACTCCAACGATCTTCCCGTTACGGTGATGTGGTTTCCATCCTCAGCATCCGAAGTGATACGAAGTTTCTCAATAATCATGACGTGCTCCGAATCCCGATTTTGCACATAGTAATCCTGTCTGATGTATTTGAGAATTGTATCCGTCATGGATGTGTAAAGCTCAAAGTCACCACACGCATAATACCGATCAGTCCAGATAAATGACTCATAAACGTCTATGATGGACACAGCATCAAGATTTGTATTAAGAACAGTTAGCTCCATGTTTATACCCCCTCATAAACGATTCGATTCTCTATCCTAAACTGCAGGTTTGCCCGTCCTTCTTCCACGGTGTATGCAAAAATGTTATCGCCTTTTGCGAGCTGAAACCAATCGGCATTTTTATCCAGACAGTTAAGAATATTGGTCGTTTTTCCATTTCGTAAAAGGGTTATGGATTTCTGCCCTTTTACGGTGCAGATGATAATTTCATCACCTGGTATAATTCCAGAACCAGTAAAAGCTTTCAGCTTATCGGTATCGATACGCATTATCTCTCTGGTACCTGTATTGTAGATCGTGATGTTCCGTGCCTCACCAATTGCATGAATCGCAATGGTAACACCTATCTCTGCATCTCCACTGTAAACGATTGTCTTTTCTGTCTGGTTTTGAATTCTCCCCATCTCCAATAAACATTCATAAAGGGATTCATTGCTGAATGGGAACTCAAACAGCGGTTCTACACCATAGAAAATCGTTGTGTTAATTCCATCTTTTCCGGCAGAATAAAAGAAAGGATTCGGACACACAATTGAGATATCCGAACCCTCATCTTTACTGAATATAGTTGGCTCATTCGTTTCGGTGTAACCATCAATCTCCGCCTGCCGATTATCGGTTTCTATCAGCAGGGTAAGCTTTTTCTTAATCGGAAAATACTTATAAGAAAGTTGGCGCACATCCTCAATCGAGTCGTGCCAAAGGTATTTTAAAGAAATTACTATGTTCCGGCTTGGAAGTCTGGACGAGTTGAATAAACCGCCATCGTTAGTCGCAACTTCAGTCATGTTGATATTTGCCTTTCCAGACCCCAAACCGGTAACAGAGGTAACGACGAAGCCGGATTGCTCCGGCCGCGCCAAATCAAGCTTAATACTATCGCCCAGATAGTTTGTAACTGTGATTGCTCGAATCATGCTTTCACCATCCTTTCAAATGCCGAGAACTGGTTGTTCGTCTGACGATAGATCTCCACTCTCGACAATGACTTAGGCGAGTAGTTATTTTGCGTAAACGAGAACGAATTTCCCGTGTTCGGGGAAGCCCCGCCATTTTGAACGTCTGTGTTTCTTTGCTGCTCCATTCCTGCACTGATAGACATAGCCTGTGTACGACTGAAAAGAGCATTAAGTCTTCCGGCTCCAGATTCGACATTGGACAAATCGAGTACAGGACGAATTGTCGGCTGTACATCTATGTCACCGGAAATAAAGTCCTTAATCTTTGAAACCGCATTGCTCAATCCCGTCTTAGCAGCTTCAGCCATTCCAGAACCAGCCGTGTACGCTTTAGAAACGTAAGCACCGATTGCGTTTACAAAAGCAACACCAAAGAAATCGCCAATCCGATAACCAACTTTAGACGGGGAATGCTCGTCTAATTCTTTCTTCGCAGCGTCTGCTGCTGCGGATGCCATTGCGCGTGCTTTAGCTGCCGCTTTATAAGCGTTTTCACTAATACCGTTTGCGAAACCGTCTACCAGATAGGAACCGGCGCTGTAGAATTGACTATAGTAATCCTTAATCCCACTGACTGCCCCGCCCAGACTAGAAGTAAACGCATTCTTCACATCTGCATCCTTACTACGAACACCGGCAATGAATTTGATCATGCATTGCTGACCAGCACTCTCAAATTCGGGATACTTGTTCCGAATGGCAGTTAAACATCCGCTGATGATGTTGGTAAACGTATTTCTGGCATTTACATCCTGTAACTTTACACCCCCTATAAACTTAATCATCGTTTGGGTTCCAACAGACTGAAACTCGAAATACTTATTCCGAATAGCCGTCAGGCATCCACTAATGATGTTGGTAAATGTGTTACGAGAATTCATGTCCTGTGCTTTTACACCGGCAATGAACTTGATCATAAGTGCAGAACCAGCTACTTGAAACTCCGCTTGCTTTGCGTTGATACCTGTAATGGCTGCTTGAGCAAGCGTCGTAAACGTTGATGTCAGTGTCGTCTGCTTAGCATTTGCAGCATTGATAAAAGCGGTAAGCATATTTGATGCTGCTGTTGCCACTTTTGATTCTGCATTGTTAAAGGCATTGACAAAACCTGTCACACCCGTTTCTCCCAGTGTTGTTAAAGCTGTTCCGAACGAAGACATTCCACTGGTATCCAGTTCTGCCATACCCTTTGCCATATCAACAAGCCTGTTTGTCTGTGTGATAACACTAGCCAACAAGCCGGTGTCGATACCACTGATATAAGCATAGTAAGAACTGAAATATGATCCGAAAGAACTCATATCTGCGCCAAAATCGGCAAGTGTTTTGTCATCGGAAAACCAACCGCCCTCTTTAGGCAGGCTCTTTTGCAATTCAACAATCGAACTGGCAGCATTTGTGGTGGCTGTTACGATACCTGCGTCCACATTTTTCATGTAATCGGAGTATTGTGAAAAGTTTTCGCCAAACAATACTAAACTCTCACCAAATGCCCCAATATCGTTATCTCCGGTAAACCAGCTCACAACGCCACCCGTATTTGGAAGTGTGTTTGCCAGCTCAACCAAAGATTTTCCAGCCGTTGCAGAATTAGTAATCGCTTCCACATCAATTCCGGATATAGCATCGGAATAGGCTTTCATCGCTTCGCCAAAGGGGACAAGCTGTTCTCCGAAAAGGTCCATGTCGTTTTCTCCTGTAAAGAATCCAACAACACCACCACTGTTCGGAACCGTATTTGCCAGTTCGATCAATGCCTTACCAGCAGTTGCAGAATTGACAATGGCATCTGCGTCCAAACCTTTCACAGCAATTGAGAAATCCATCATCGCTTCGCCAAATGGAACAAGCTGCTCTCCGAACTTGTCCATATCATTTTCGCCGGCAAAGAACCCGACAACGCCTCCGCTGTTGGGAATGGTTGTAGCCATTTCCGCCATCGCTTTTCCCGCGATAGATGCTTTTGTTACTGCATCAGCATCAAGTCCTTTTACAGCGATTGAGAAATCCATCATCGCTTTGCCGAATGGGATAAGCTGTTTTCCGAATTCCTCCATATCGTTCTCTCCGGCAAAGAATCCAACAACTCCACCACTATTGGGAAGAGTTGCCGCCATCTCAGCCAAAGTTTTACCAGCAGTTGCAGCATTGGCCACAATGCCAGCATCCATACCGGCTATTGCAACAGAAAAGTCCTTCATCGCATTTCCGAATGGTACCAATTGAGTTGCAAAATCAGCCAAAGAAGAGCCGCCAGTGAGCCATGATGTAAGCCCCTGCAAAATATCCGCTGCAGTTAGGATGAGAATTGTCTCGGCAAGTGCTTTAACACCATCCATCATAGAGGGTTCAATTTTACTCGCTCCATCTATAAACGGTTGAATATTTGTCATAAACGCCGATAGATCTGCGCCAATTTGAGGAAACTGACTGGAAACACCACTCATAAATCCGCCGACAATTCCCCCAATAAACTGACCGATGGCCGTTCCAATGCCCTGTAACAGCTTTCCGCCTTCGCCGATCAACCATGATAATCCCGGTATTTGTGCTAATCCGCCAATCGCAGCCAACACAAGAGCGAGTTCCGCAATAACAACCCCCATTCCTAACACGCCTGCCATTGCTCCCGGAACCAATGATGCAGCTGCACTTAATGCGATCATAATTCCAGAAAGAAGACCGATCCCGACAATTCCTTTGAGTAGAACATCGACGTCGATTCCGTTAAGCGCATCAGCAATTCCAGAGAAGAAAGACATCAATACGTCAATAGCAGCTTTAATCAAACCTGGCAGGTTTCGAGCAATTCCCTCCAGAACTCCGATAAGGAACTGAAATATAGAATCGACAATAGACGGTGTATAAGCTACCAAAGCGGCTAAAACTCCATCCAACAATGCAAGCGCACCATCCGCAATAGCGGGAACACACTCTACCAGAACATCAACTAACGACAAAACAACCGCTTTAACCGCCTCTCCTATTGACGGAGCACCCGCTGCGATGACTTTACAGAGGGTAATGAGCCCCTCTCCAATTTTCTGGATTACTACGGGAATGAGACCGGCTACCCCTGTAATAATCACAGTAAGCGATGCCACAATTGCTGTAGCTCCAGCGGTTCCCGCGGCTGCTAAAGCAGTAAAACCAACAGCCAACGCAGATAACCCCATACCTGCCGCCAACAATCCGGCCCCAATAGCCAAAACGCCGACACCGATTAACGCGAATGCCCCGCTCAATCCCAAAATAGTAGGTACAAGCGGTGTAAGAACGGCACCAGCGATACCGAGAACAGTAAATGCACCGGCAATAGACACAAGCCCTTTGGCGATTGACTCCCAACTCATTGCTCCCAAGATACTAAGAACCGGAGTCAATATGACCAACGCAGAAGCGGCGACAAGCATTGCTGCAGAACCCCCAAGGGTCCCTTTCATAAGGTTAAGGCCGATTGCAAGCTCAGCGAGAGCAAGACCCATAGTCACAAGACCTTTTGCAATCTGCTCCCATGTGAACCCACCCATTTTGCCGAGAGCATCGGCTACAATTTCCAAAGAAGCAGCGACAATCACCAACCCGGTACCAATACCAACCATATTTTTAGGCATCAGTTTTGTGGCTATTGCAACCTCTGCTAAAGCTCCACCCATAGAGACTAAGCCTTTGGCAATCTGCTCCCAAGAAAACTTACTGAAATCCGACATCGTAGAAGCAAATATCTTCATGGCCGCTGCAATCTCTATCAAAGCCAGACCAGAAGAAATAACATGTTTTGCATTACCTGTAAGCTTTGTAAAAGCAGCAACTTCGAGAAGAAGCGCCCCTACACTCGTAAGACCTTTGCCGATTTCACGCCACTCCATTTGACCAAAATCTTTGCAAACAGATGCAAGAATCTTCAAAGCAGCGGAAAGAATTACAATACCGGTTGCGGTTGTCATGGCTTTACCACTAAATTTAGCGGTATTAAGGAATATATCAATCTCAGCAAGCAATACACCAACGCCGACAAGTCCCTTCGCCATCTGCTCCCAGCTTAAATCGGCCATATTGGAAGCAACCGAAGCCAGTATCTTAATTGCAGCCGCCATAATGACCATACCTGTAGCAGTTGTCATACTCCCTTTGCTGAATTTTGCCGTCGCCATAAATGCATCCAATTCAGCAAGCAATACGCCAACGCCGACAAGTCCCTCTGCTAATTCTCCCCAACTCAAATCAGCCATTTTCTTAACTGCGTTGGAAAGAACCAGAACAGCAGCCGCAAACACAATCAGATTCGTGGAACCTTTTCCACTAAAACCACCGAGTTTATTGAAGGCTGCCATGGAAGCGATCAGTTCTCCAAAGAGAACGGTAATGGCACCAAGGGATGCTGATAATTTTTCGCTATCGATCAAAGATATCACAACAATAGAACCAGCCAAAATCGCGATTGCACTGGCAATCTTGAGTAATGTTCCGGCTTTCAATTGCTGCTGATAGGCTTCAAAACATCCCCGAACACTATCCAGAATACCGGTAACATTTTCAAGAATATCCCCAACGCCATCGAAACCATCTTTAAGATCTTTGACAAACCCCATGATCCCAACGCCAATTCCACCAGCAATCAGTCCATTTAACATGTCGATAAAACCGTTGAAATTTGCATTGCCAAGTTTGTCAACAAGGGAACTGATCATATCGCCGAGAGTATTAACAATACCCTTAGCAAAACTTGTAACCAGTTTCCAGATAGTTTGGAGAACCTCTATGAATTTACACTTTGAAAGCGCGTCACCAAGAGCATTAACAGCATTTAAAACACCGCTTTTCATATTTCCGGCGCTCTCACCAACCTGAGACATCCTTTTGTGAATCCTCTCCAAAGTTGTATGAATCAGTTCCAGACCCGGAAGCTGGATTTTTTCCTTAATCAGAACCAGAAAATCTTTAAGCGACTGTTTAATCTCATCAAGACTCGGAAGATTGAATTTCTCCTGAATAGACTTGGCAAAACTCTTGAATTCTTCACCAGCCCTTTTTACAAACTCGATAACACCCTGAATCGCTTTATTAAAGAGGTCGTTTTTCTTGATTACTTCATCAAGATTGACAAGCCAATCGCCAAAACCACCAGTGACTTTTAATATTCCGCCCCCAAGGTTATCCAATCCCCCAAATAAAGGAGATATAGCTTTAAACAATGCCGAGAATGCCTGCTTCCCAATATCCAGAATTGCAAATATACCTTTAAAAGTGCTTTTCAGATTCGCAGAAGCAGAATCGCTGAGCTTGAGATGAGAGGTAAACTCTTTCAAAGCATTTGTAATATTGAAGAGTTTTTCTGCCGTCATCGGGGGAAATATCTCTCTGAATCCCTCGGTTACCGGTTTGATAACGCTCACCAAGCCCTCAAAAGCATTTTTTGCAGCCTCGATCAAAGCCGTTCGACCGCCCATGTCTTTCCAGCCTTTCAGCATGGAATTTCGGGCATCTGATTGAGCATCGATGAATCCACCAATAGATGTGCTTAAACTCGTCCAAAGTGTTTTCGCTTCTTCGAAATCACCGAACAGAATTTCCCAAGTCATGGCCCATCCAGACCCAACAGCTTCTTTCAGCGTATCCATCAATTGGGTAAACGTCTTGACATCCTGAGCTGCGGCAAATGCCCGTTTACCGATATCCGTTGTCTCATCTGCATAATCCCTCAGGGTATTAACAAGAACTTCTGTTGTCATCCATTGATACTGTAGACTATCATTGAAGTTCTTTGTAGCATCGATTGCATCGTCCATTGTAGAACCCTGATTATTTTCGGTAAGAACGCGATACATTCCGTCTGCAGTCTTTTCCACCGTACCCGCTGCAACAGCGGCTTCAAGGAGCTGAGTCTTAAATTCCACGGTAGCCATGTTTGCATTTTCAATGGATTTCCAGTCAATCAATTTGACATATCCTGCCGACAATGCCTGTGCAAAATTGTACATGGCACGAGAAGCCTCGTTTGCATTCGCACCCGAAATAGCAGCCTCGTTTGACACGCCCTGAATAGCCATAACAGCATCTTCAAGTTTAACACCTGCATTTGTAAACTTGCCGATGTTGGATGTCATATCGGCAAACGAATAAATTGTTTTATCCGCATATGTATTCAGCTCATTCAAATAACCGTTGACTTCTTCCAGAGAAGCTCCGGTACTCATCATGATTGTCTGAATCGAACCCATTTTCAGTTCGTATTCTTCAAATCCCTGAGAGATTGGTTCTATAGTAAGCGAATGAAGCATTTGCTTTCCGGTATTGATAATCGAATTCGTGATGTTCGCAAGGGCAGTCACAGCCATGACTTCAAATGCAGAAAATTTAGCATGGACAGTCTCAACAGCACTGGTAAGACCGGACATATTGCAATTCTTGGCTGCGGAATTCACATTCTCCAAGCCTTTCGCTGCGCCATCCAGGTTCAGGCTGCGTTTGAGTTTATCAAGCGTGGAAAGACTGGTCTGAACATTCTGCTCAAACTGCTTGTTGTCAAACCGCATCTCGACAACTCTTTCATCAACTGTCTTGCTCATAGCTTAGTAACCTCCCTCCATGCTTCATTTGCGATTTTGTCAAAAATAGGCTGGATAGCAGGATTGATGTAATCTCGACCCTGTACCCAGCCGCCGTTTCGAGTTCCATGTCCGTACTGCAAAATGATGGCAATAGGAACTCCATTTTGAATATTTGAATTGTAGAATGAGATTGTCACAGACCCATTCTTGTTTTTGATCTCATAAGACCATGAACTGGCAGTTTTACCAGAATCGACAGGTGTTGCAGACGCAAGGGCGGCTACTCCCTCTCGACCATACTTATCAAGGTCTCCAAGTTTAACGACTTCTTTTGCCCTTTCCAAGTACCTTGTCAGCTTAGAGAAGTCGCCCTTTTGTCTGAACGTTATCATATGAAATTCTCCTTTACATAAGCGCGTTTACGCGGCTCTGAACCGCGGAGTAATCGTAGCCGGCCTTTGTCAACCGGCTTTTCCGATCTTCATCAACGCCCCATTTCCCCTGTATGACCTCACGAGCCACTGCGTCAACCGACTTTTGGGAAACAGGAACAAGAGCATTCACCCGTCCCTGAACTTCGGAGTAATTGTATCCGGCTCTGGCCAGCGCCTCTTTACGAGCATCTCCGTTACCCCATTTTCCAGCAATTACTTCCTTCGCAATTTCATCCACGGATTTCTTAGGCGTACCGGCATTTCCGGAAAGAATAGCATTTACACGCCCCTGAACCTCTGCGTAATTGTATCCGGCTGCGGTAAGAGCATTCTTACGAGCGTCTCCGTTGCCCCAAGCGCCCTGAATTACTTCATTGGCGATTTCATCGATCGGTTTCTTCGTTACCGGAGTAACCGTAGAAGAACCGTCGACAGCATACTTCGGGCGGGCAAATCCGCGGATATACCCCCAGCCGACATTGATTGTCCGGCGGTCAACCTTTTCACCCTTGTTCCCCTCAATGCACACGATAGTATCGCCATATACCTGTTCCACATAACCGATATGATCCGCATGTCCATCATTGGGCTGCGTAGGATCATCCCAGTTAAACAGGATTACATCACCAACCTCAGGCTTCACAGAACCGTCCTCGATCCAGATACCTTTTTCTTTGAAGATTTCGATGTGTTTCTCACATCCAACTTCAGTTCCGATCAGATCAACAGCTCCTGCCTTAATAGCACAGGCGGATACAAACGCATCGCACCATTCATCAGATGTCTGTATCGCATAACCGCGAGCAAGCGGTTTATAAGAATTGTAGGTATCCAAAATCTCTTTGAATTTTCCATTTGCTTCCGAATATCCAAGCCAGCCACGTGCAACATCCAGCACCGAGTTTGCTGTTACACCCGCTTCAACAGTGCCGTTCTCGATCACAAAGTAATAATTCATATCAACATTGCCGCTGATTCCGGGGACGCTACCCTTACTGCTGTACTGATGGAAAGAACACGGATAATCCGCGTCTCCACTCCAATCGGCAAGCCACTTGATGTATTTTTCCAACAGATCATGATCATACCAATTCCGGTAGTAATCAATGTTGAAATAAACACCCGCCTTATAACCAAGAGATTCAACAGTTTCACAGAACGCCTTGGTATGTGCATTACATTCCGCCTTTCCAAGCGTCACACCAGAAGCCTTTGCTTTTGTAACCGTGTCATACTCAAAGTCGAAGAACACGATTGTGTCCTTACCAAGTCCGGATTTCTGAATGTTTTCGACACAGACCCGTGCTTCCTGCTTTGCCTGTTCAACATTGAGTGCATAAGAAAAGTGGTACACACCCATAATGGCGAGCCCCACTTCTTTGCACTTCCGTACATTTTCAAAGAATCTGGAATCTACTGTCTGTCTGTAACCCTCTCTGAGAATTACAAACTCGATCCCGCTATTCTTAATCTGCCCGGCATCGATATTTCCCTGCCATACAGATATATCAATTCCTTTCTTTTTGGCAGACATTAAAATCACCCCTTACTATGTAATTGTTTTTTATGCATCTCATTTAAAGCGGTGTTCCGCCTCATAATCTCCTTCATACTTTTCTTTTTAGGTGGCGAATTCTTGATGTTACACACCTTTATTAAAGTAAGAAGCCTGTTGAGATGCCATTTTTGACACTCAAATGGTATGTTTAATGCAATCATCCAGTAATAAATAATCTCCGCAGTAACCTGCTCTCGATTAGTCTTTGTGTTCTTATCATCCGAAAATCGTGTTGCAGTCATCGGAGCATCAATGTACTGGTTGATTAAATCAATATTTGCAATGGTGAGATAGTTGTAGACTTCTGGATTAACGTTCTGCGTGAGTGTCATACACTTCACATAATCCAAAGTTTCCTCAAACGTTTTAGCCTGTCTTGTCAAAAAAGGCTTACACCACTTTGATTCCCATTTTGAAAGAGAGACAAGGGAATGCTCCAGTTGCAATGTCTGCTCTTTCGGATAGATGAATACCTGATTTACTTCATCCCATTGCTCCTCTCCAGCCGGTATTGTAATCCGTAGCATCCCTCGAACCTCCCGTAATTTTCTGTTTTAATTCGTAACCGGAGCCAAAGTCGGCTGTGCTGCAGGCTTCTCGTTCGGAACGATCCCGTTCACAAACTTGGCCGCCGCATCGGCATCTGTCGCCAGTTTCATGAAAAGCTGAGAGTACGCCTCAGTCTCCGAGAAAGCTTTGGACAGTTCCGGAGATTTGATAAACTGCCGTCCATCCGGACTCTTCTGACCATAAGATTTGAGAATGATTTCCTTAAAGATCTTGATAATTGCCGGCGTATCCTGAGCCGCCACGATCTTCCGAATCATTTCAGAAAGTCCACCGGACGTACTCATCTCCATCTCCATAGCCTCAGCCTTAGACAGATGGAAATAATGATCTTCGGTTCTCTCGACACCATTGTAGTCTGTAAATTTGATAGTTTCT
>VSOB01000048.1 GCA_009774625.1 Lachnospiraceae bacterium | reverse complement strand
CAGTGCCGTACAGCATTTCTTTCAGCCAGCCTGCAAACTGTCCGCCGGTGGTGGACTTGCTGGCAATCAGCAGATCATCCTCGTGCGGATGATAACTGACGATTCCCAAAAATCCATTTTCTTTCACATAAACGTTGACCGGGAACCGGAGCCTGTGCTGCAGCATATCAAATCTGGTTTCGGCACGCTCATTGATGTTGAAAAACTTATTGTATGCCCTGGCCGCCACCCTGTAACTTACCGTGTCAATATAAAGGCCCCTGGCACGGATCGTCTGTTCATCCCATACCCTGTCGTAGAACGCCTTATCCGAATAATTAAAGGAGGACAGATTGCCGAACTTTTTTTCCAGCACATATTTATTCTGGCGGAGCGCTGCCACCGTCTCTTCCACGGAGCATACGCTCTCTTCCTGCTGCATCTCAAATTCAGGCAGATGGTATACATCGTTTTTGACTTCCACCGTATGGATCCCTTCCCCATCCACCTGCACACAACGCAGACAGCCGCCGTACTCCACCTGTCCCTCCAGGTTAAATACCCTGTCATTTACCATAACAGGAAGCTGCTTTGTATTTCTGTGTCCATGAATCTGATAGCAGTTCTCAGGCGTGGTGTCATAGAACGCATCCGCTATCTTCTCAAAATCATTGTAATCTCCCACTCCTTTGATCATCTGCTCCGTCGTCACAAAAGACAGATTTGCAGGCAGGGTACTTAAGCCCGCATGGGTCACCAGATAGATATTTTCTCCGTATCGGTAATATGCGCACTGCCCGAACTTCCGGTATAGCTGGCGCACCTCCTTTTTACTGAGACGGGCGCTCTCCAAAGCTCCCTTAGTCACCGTTTCAAATTCCATTGAACGTCCCTGACAGTCATTGGCCCAGAGCCAGAGCCACCGCTCGTGATTGCCTTCCAGCAGCAGCACATTTTTCCGGTTCATAATGGAAAGCAGAAATTTCACTACCTCAGCATTTTCCACGCCCCGGTCAATGTAATCGCCTAAAAATATGTACATTTCATCTTCTTTGATGCCGCCGTTCTCTTCCAGATATTTCTGCAATGCCGTATAACAGCCATGAACATCGCCGATGTGATGGATCCGCTTATACTCAGACAAGTCAAACAGTTTCAGCCAGATGGTATCCAGCTCATCCGGACGGATCACCCTGATACCGGAAGGAACCTTCTGCGTGGCAAACCGGGAATACATCCGTTCGATGATTTCCTCCGACACCCGCTTCAGCGGCTCCCGCCCCGCATTTCTGCGCTTCACTTCTTCGATGGGAATATCCGTAAAGTCCACACAATAGATACGGTAGCGGTAGGTACTGCACATCTCCCGGTACCGGGCCATCTCCGAGGTTTTGGAATTGGTGGCGTCGATTACGGTAAAATCGCCCCGTTGCATCCTGATTTCCAGAATGGAAAACAGGATCTTCCACACAGCCTTATCATTGCTCTGACTGATATTTTCCGTGCCGTCCACCTGCAGCACCGGACTCTGACACAACAGCCGGATATCATCGGCGGACAACGTATAAGGCTTTAAACCATTTTGCGCAATCCATGTGGTTTTCCCACAGCCTGCGCTGCCCCGCAGTAAAAGTAGAATCCTCATTTTTCTCTCCTCTTTTCAGATAATTGGGGCCCGCCGCCCGAAAAACCGGTCAGCAGCCTCCACTATCAGTATACATACCAGCCGGATCAATACAAGATATCGCTGGTATAATGATGCAGCTTTGTTTTACCCGCTTTCTATATTGTAGCACAGAAAAATCCAGGCAGGAAACCCCTTTTATGTCCGGAATCTCCCCCTGGATCTGTCTGTTGTCTCTCTTTTGATTATGCTTCTTTTAAGTGGAACCGGTTTACCAGTTCATGCAGACGTTTTGACTGTCTGGACAGTTCCTCACTGGTCAGAGCGCTTTCCTGTGCCGCTGAAATATTGGTCTGTACCACACCTTCGATCTGATCCACGCTTCTGGTCACTTCTTCCAGAATCTTTTTCTGGTTCTGGGAAGCATCGCTGATCTTGTTTACGGAACCTGCGATCTCTTTTGCCCCTTCCACAACCGCCACCAGAGAATTGGCCGTCTCGTCTGCTATCAGAACTCCGTTTTTCACTGCCGTCAGGGAACGTTCGATCAATGCTGTCGTCTGGCTGACAGATTCGGAACTCTTGGCCGCCAGATCACGAATCTCATTGGCCACAACCGCAAAGCCTCTTCCCGCCTCTCCGGCCCTGGCCGCCTCTATGGATGCATTCAGCGAGAGAAGATTGGTCTGATCCGCTATGTCCTCTATCGTTTTGATGATGGCTTCTATGCCTGCAGAAGATTCCCGGATATCCGTCATAGCACGAATCAGCTTATCCATTTCCGCATTGCTCTTTTCGATCCGTTCACTGACATCCATAGCGTTCTGACTCATCTTCTGTGCATCGTCCGCATTGCCGGTAATGTCTCTCGACAGCGTTTCTATGGATGCTGCCAGCTCTTCAATGGCTTCTGCCTGCTCTGCCGCCCCTTTGGAAAGCGCCTGAGCGCCGCTGGAAACACTGACAGAGCCAGAGGCCACATCGTCTGCCGAAAGCATGATCTGACGCAGTGTGCTGTTTAAGGAATCTGCTATCTTCTCAATGGAGGTCTGAATCGGAATAAAGTCGCCAATATACTTCTGCCTGATCTTCACATCCATATCATTGTCTGCCATCTGGGATAACTGCTGAGAAATATCCTGGACATAATTGTCCACAGTCGTGCTGATATGATTCAGCGCCCTGGCCATACGTCCCAGCTCGTCGTTGGTATCCACCGCCACGGCAATTTTCAGATTGCCCTCTTCCAGACTGGAAGCGCCGTTTAAAATCTCCTGCACCGGAGCCAGATACTTTTCGATAATCCGGTAAATTGTATACAGCAGCACCACCCCGAATAAAATCACCACCAGCATCAGTTTTACCGTGTCTTTGATCAGCGCTATGTTAAATTCGCTTTTATCAATGGCAAGATAAAGCGTCCAGTAATTTCCGCTGCTCAGTTTCAGCGGAACCGTAATGGAAATGCCTCTTTTCCCCGTGGCATGATTGGTCATTCTGGTATTGATTACAGAAATACTGTTTATGTAAGAGCCTTCCTCCATGCTTTTCAGCGTTCCGGTATCGGACTGAATCGTGTCATATCCCGCCTCGGAAGCCATACTTCCCACTGTAGCAGGGTCGCTGGTATCCAGGAGCACCGTTCCATCCTCTGCCAGCGCCACCATATGGGTGGATTTGTAACCTGTACGTGCATACTGCTGTGTCTGCATATCATCCAGGGCCACATCGCAGCCTGCCACACCCAGAAAAGCGCCCTCGGCATCATATACAGGGGCAATGATGCTGATCATCATAATATCCTTTCCCTGCAGCTGATACACATACGGCTCCATCACATAGACTTCGCCGGAGGATTTGATCGTTTTATAATATTCCTTGTCAAAATTATCGAACGCGTCCTCATGCTTTTCAAATGTTACATTGGTTCCGCTTTCGTCAAAGTAAGCGATCGCTTCATATGCGATTTCTTTTTTATGTACACTGTAAGGCTGCCCATTGGCATCCGCAATGGCGTTCTGCTCAAAATAAGCAAACACCGTAGTAAAATCCTGGTTGCCCAGCAACACGCCGGCCAGCGCATTGTCGATGGCATCTCTTTGCTCCTCCGGAGGCAATGCAGATATATTTTTCAGCGAATTGGCAAATCCAAGCGCCTGCCCATACGCGCTTTCTATACTTTTCTCAATCAAAAAAGCATTTTCATATGCAACTGCCACCAACTTATCACTTGTAATCTCTTCCAGCGAACGCATGGAGATGATGCCTGAAATGGAAACAATCAGAAAAAACATAACGGCTACAATGACTACTAACTTTGAAATGATTTTCTTGCTGAGACTGTCAGATGATACAATCCCCGTACTTTTGTTTTCTTTAGACATGAAAAAAGCCTCCTGCTGAATATAATTTGGAAACAATCACCAGTATTATAAAAGGTTCCATAAGGAAAGTCAATTCAGCAAAATGACGAAAACATTAACCCTTAATATCTTTGAATTGTATCATAAAATCCGGTCTATCAGCCCATAGGAAAGCGCCTCCTGTGCGCTCATATAATTGTCCCGTTCCGTATCCCTCTCTATCTCTTCTGTCGTATGCCCGGTGTTTTCTGCCAGAATCCGGTTCAGCCTCTGCCGGCTTTTTTGCATATGCTCCGATGCGATTTTAATATCGCTGGCCTGCCCGCTGATGCCGCTGCCATGTATGGCAGGCTGATGGATCATGATTTCCGCATCCGGCAGCGCCATCCGTTTGCCCCGTGTGCCTCCTGCCAGCAGAAAAGCCCCAAAGCTGGCCGCAAGCCCGATGCAGATCGTGGACACATCGCACCTGATGTACTGCATCGTATCATATATGGCAAACCCGGCCGTCACCGAACCGCCCGGACTGTTGATATACAACTGGATGTCCTGATCCGGGTTCTGCGCCTCCAGAAACAGCATCTGGGCAGCGATCACCCCGGCGCTCTTATCGCTTACCTCTTCTCCCAGAAAAATAATCCGGTCGGCCAGCAGGCGGGAAAAAATATCCCAGCTGCGCTCTCCCCGGCCGGTCTGTTCGATTACAAATGGTATCACACTCATGCCGTCCTCCCATATCCGCCAAATATATCATATCCACACAGAGTAAACCGTTCCTGTTTCGGTACAAACCGGCCCCTGCGGCGGTATATTCCCGGTGAACAAAGATAGACCGAACGAAAAGCGGCCGAAAATGCCTGCTGGGTACTGTAACCGGCCTCTCCGGAAATCTCCACAATCGTTTTGTCTGTCCGCACCAGTTTCTCCGCGGCTTTGGTCAGTCTGCGCATCTGTATATATTTGTATATGGTACATCCTGTCTGAGCCATAAACATCCTGTTCACATGATATTTTGAATAACCTGCCGCATGTGCCACCTGTTCCAGACCAACAGACTCTTCCAAATGTTCCTCAATATAGTTGAGTATCTTTCTCATGCTCTCTTTTCTGCTCTCCATATTGCCGCCTCCTGATATGTGGTATTGTAGCAGAACCATCCAGGTTTGTATTACGAAAAATTGCGTTTTTTCCTGTATACTCACAGCTCTGATGCAGCAGGTATGACAGAATGGAAATCCAAAATATCTGCCGCACCGGGATGATTCCCCAGGGGACAGATAGTCTCTTGACTTTAATAATAAAAATTATTATTATAATATTGTTATACTATAAGGAAAGAAAATCCAAGACAGGGAGGGGATTCCAACATGTATGAAATGAAACCGGAATATTATACCGGAGTCGACTTTATTGACAAGGAGCATGCCAGACTGTTTGAACTTGCTCAGGAAACCTATGATCTACTACATGATACCGCCATGCATTATAAGACCAATCACATTATCGGCCTGATTTCGGAACTGATTGATTATGCCCGCACGCATTTTACTCATGAAGAGGACTATCAGAAAAGCATTCACTATCCTTATCTTGCCGAACACGCAGCCCAGCACCGCCAGTTTGAGGACAGCCTCGCACAGATCGACCTGGATTCCATATCCGACGATTATGAAGAGCAGAACGAAACCATTGAAAACATTCTGAATTTCCTGATTAACTGGCTGATCAATCATATCTTAAAAGTAGATATGCTGTATGTGGAAAAACAGCAATAATCATTGCAGGATACTATAATCATAACCACCGGCTTAGCCGGTGGTTTGTTCTGGCTCTGTAAGGGCCTATTACCGGCACTGAGTCTAAAGACTCATAGAATGTTCGCCAGCCGCAACATCATTTCTCTGCTGAGCCCCTTGGGCTCTTCTTTTTCTGCTTTGTTTTACCAGCTCACCCGTGAACGGGTCTATATACCCTTTGAGTGTCATCTGGTCGTATTCCAAATCCTCTTTTAATTGGTTCTGGATATACTCTTGAATCTTTTTCGCATTTTTTCCTACAGTATCCACATAATAGCTTCTGCACCAGAAATGCCGATTCCCATACTTGTATTTTAAATTTGCATGCTTTTCAAATATCATCTATGTGCTTTTCCCTTTCAAATACCCCACAAAACTTGATACACTCATACTTGGCGGTATCCTAACCAGCATATGCACGTGATCTGGGCATATCTCTGCTTCAATAATTTCCACACCTTTACGCTTGTACAACGTGCTAAGAATGTTTGCTATGTCCTGTTTCAGCTGTCCATACGCAATCTTTCTCCTGAATTTAGGTGCAAACACAATATGATACTTACATTCCCACTTTGTATGTGATAACTATTCATGTCCATTTGGACTATCTCCTTTACTTTTTAACTCGGTTGGCGAACCTACGTTATTATAGCACTGGAGGTTTTTACTGTAAGCTAAAGCAACTGTTGTCCCCCTGCATAGCAGCGGGTTTATTAGAAGGCTTTTACACAAAGAACGGAACGCTGCAAACTGCAGCGTTCCTTAGAGCCTGTTTCTGTTATCTTTTATTCACCCAGAGCCTTTTTCGCTTTTGCTCTTTCATCCTCTTCCCGAACCTCGTCAATATTGGCAGAAAGAATGTATTCAAGCGGATACTTTTCAAAATTTGTATCATCAACGGGCAGATGCTCCAGAATCGCCTGTGCATAATTTTTCTGATTTCTCCGCATCAGCATATCAGCCACTTCTATCCGTTTTTCACTGGAACTGCTGATTTCAATGGCATGCAGGAACAATGGCATTACATAGTTCAGAATTTCATCGGACTTTTTCAGCCGGATAATCTCACTTTTACTGATACGCACGTTCTTGTAATTCAGCATATGTACTCCCAGACTTGTAAAACGGTTGGCGTCGTTCAGATCAAGCATGGCTGCGATCTCCCGCTCCCGGTATGCCTCTGTATACTCTTCCACATTTTCCAGAAAAGAAGCATAAAACGCATGGTTGGAATCATCGTCATAATAAGTTTCCAACAATTGCAGATAGGTTTGCCGCGCTTCCTCATATCGCTTCAGCGAATCATAGGCGCTGGCTTTGTTGCGCATCACCAACGACATCAGTGGCAGTTCCGGTTTCTGCTTTTCAAAAGACTCGCAGACAGATATGGTTCTCTCATGAAAATCCATCCTGATGTATGCATTAAACAGTGCCCCCAATGTCTCTTCATTCAGATGCCGGGAAGAAGGAGAAATCAGATACTCTCCCTGGGAATTATGGATCTCCAGCAGATTTTCAATAATGGCCACTCCCTTCAGCTTGGTTTCCCGTAAAGGCATCTGTGTATACACATCGGAAAGATGCATAATAATCCGTTCACTTTCAGGAAACAATGTGGCCGCTCTTTCCATAATAGCAACCTGCAGTGGCAGCAATCCTGACTGTCTGCATAAATTATTCACATGTACATAATCCACTTCCGACATATAGCCGGCCTCCATTGCCCCTTCCAGACAGTCCACGAAACCATTGATGTCCCCTTCCGCAGCAAGTTGGCGAAGCTGCACCATCACCGCACGTCCGCTTTTCTCCAGGGCCAGTCTGGCATTGGCAATCAATTCTTTAACGCTCTTTGTAGAAATAGTGGAAGCCGCATCCCATGAAATTCCCTTATCCTTACAGAGCTGCTTCAACGCTTTGTTTTCTTTGGACAGTTCCGCCACCTGGGTCTGCAGACGGTCCAGTCTTTCATCCTGTATATCCTTTGAAAAATATCCGATGGTATTGACCGGCAGATTAGAATACGTATCATGAACCACATTGTCCGGATCATCGATCGTGCTCTCCCTGTTTGTAATGGCAGTTACGATCTCCTTATGAATATCATCCAGATCTGCAAGCTCATTGGTATATAAAATCACCCGGTAGCTGGCATTGTCAAAAGGAATCGTTTCGCCCCTGTTCATAATCAGCACGGTCCCGTTTTTGGAAAATACATGACGGATTCCCAGCTCATAAAACACATTGGGATTCATACTTGTCAGATCCGCAACTACCATTTCTGCTTCCGCCAGTTTTGTAACAATACTTTTGGGAATACTGCCCGGCGTTGCCGAAATATCTTCTCTTACCGGTTCATATCCTGCTTCCCGTACCGCAGGAACGATGATCCCCCGATACACACCATCAAATCTTTTTTTCTGTTCCGGAGATGCACTGCCAAAGGGCATAATCACAAAACACTTTTTGGGCATTTATTTTCCCCCTTCTTCTTTCGTATGTTAATTTGCATACATCAGTTTGCTTCCTTATTCTACCATGTCCGCAAGCGGGCACGGCCCCTCCGGAGATGCACGCTCGCTTCGCCCGGCGTGGTATCATTTCTTATAAAATTATACCATATCCATTTGCGCCGCCTCTGTCATAAACCGGCAGAAAAGCCGCAAAAATCAGCTATACTATATAATACGAAAGTTCTCTTATGCAGTCATCTCCTGCTGCTTCAAAAGCACAATGCTCTGGCAGAAATTACCGTCTTCCTCCCAGCATATATTTTCTCCATGATATTTTCCGATGATACCATAAATACTTTCCATCCCGAATCCGTGCTTTTCCGAATCCTCTTTCCGGCTCCGGAGCATGGGATTTTCCTCCAGTACAGAGCCTTCTATGCTGTTTTCCAGCAAAATCTTGATCCTGCTTTCATCATTGCGTACAATCAGTTCTGCAGCCGGTACATTACTTCCAGCCCGCCGACCATATCATGTCTCCAATGGTTGATTTCCTTTCCGATTCTGTACAGATTCATAAACTCTTCCCAACGCTTTTCTTCACGCTCTTTCAAATGCTTTTCTTCCAGCTTATTTCTCTCATATCTGCCCAGTTTGCCATAAATATGAAGCAACAACAGTGTCACGCCGAACTGTGCCGTTAACAGGCCGATGGTCAGACGAAATCCGGACTCCTGTTCCAGATCTCCGTACTCCAGCCGAAACATTCCCAGCACCAGAAGCGACATAAGGAGAAAGGCACCTGCTATAATACGATCTTCTGCTCTGCGGGGGCTGTCCTTTGTCCGAAACAGCGCATTGGCAATCCTTCCCATAAAAAATTTCACAGCGCTGACCGTAGCCGCCGTATAAAGAAGAAGCCCGCCCTGCATCATCCGAAGCTCAGCCAGTGTCTTTCCGGTCATAATACCTATGGCGCCATATGCGCCCAGAGAACCGGTGGCCACAATCACCACCCAGAGCAGCGCTGCGTTCAACAGTTCCCGGAACCTGCCTTTCAATGCCGCGATACCATACCCCGGCACAATGACGCCATATAAAAATGCCAGAATCCCTTCAAACCGTATCGTATAATTCATAATTGTCACAGTCGCGGAATAGATAATACAACCGGCGGCAAACATAAGCCGCCGTCTGGCTCCGGTATATTTCTTTTCGAATCCCCGGTCCATATACCCTATCGCAATCACTGCCGATACCATGTCAATCAGTAAGCTGCTAATATTCACGGCGTTCCCTCTCATACAGGATCATCGCCTCACGGACTGCCTTTCTGCGGTCCCTGCCCATTTCCGGCTCTCTGCCGTTTTTCAGATACACTTCCCGCTTCCCCACTTCCTCAATATAGATCCCATTGGCCAGACAGCTCTTATGTATCCGAAGGAAGCCATGCCCTGCCAGTTCTTCCTCCATTGTTTTCAGACTGCCATATTTTTTCAGGCTCTTGCCGTCTGTCTTAAATATGGTCAGTGTGTGTCCACAGCATTCAATATACAGAATATCCTGCAGCAAAATCTCACGAAACCCAAAACCATCCTGTAATCTGTAACTGATACGCTCCATTGCCGTCGTCTGAAAATATTTCCGCAGCGCCCGCTGCATATCATGCTCCAGCATCCGTTTTCTCACAAACCAGAGGGGCGTGTATTCCTGCGAGTCAAATACGAAACTTTCATGCACCGACACGAAAACCAGACGGGCTTTGGGCCGGTCCATACTGAGTCTTTCCGCCAGCTTAAACCCGTCTGCCTCCGGCATTTCAATGTCCAGAAACAGACGGCAGTGCAATCTGACCGTTCTGCGGAGTGTCTGCAAAGCCTCCTGCAGCGCCTGCCGGATCCGTTCCAGATCCTCTTCCTTATCATCGCAGATACCGAACCGCAGTTCATCCGTTACCATCAGATGTTTGCTCCGTGGGACTGATTTCCGCATCCCTCCTGTCCTCAACCATACAGTTTTTGCAGCATTGCAGAACTACCTGATTAAAAGACATCTTTTCCTGCTCACTGACTTCCTGCAGCCAGTCAAACAAAACAGAAGTAAAACGTATCGTTCCTGGAATGACCGGGTTTAACAGTTCTCTGTCTATATACATCATTGATATAGCCTCCGGTTCTTAAAAATCACCGTAATTATATCAATACCCAAATTTTTCTGTATATAACCTTATTCGAAACCGAAAATATAATAATTTATATAACCGTTATTGTTCAAATACTAATCATAATGAAAAATCGGAAAAACAGGGAACGTTTTGGTGTGTTTTAATTGCAAACTGAGGATTTTTAAAATTGATGATTATTTTGTTTTAATCTGAACCAGATTAGAATATTATAGTAATCAGCAAAGAAAATCGTCTATTGACAAACACAATAAAAAACGATTCCTGACTTTTTGAGCTTAGAAATCGTTTTTCATTGTGTTTATATTCAAATACATAATATTCTTACCTTCCGCCATACTCTCCGTTGCGTAGCACGGTAATATATGATTCAGCGAATCATCAAAATAGTATCACAAAATTATGATATGTTGCATTGTTATACATAGATTTAAAATCAAAATCTATTCTTAATACATTTATTTTAACTTGCAAGCCATCCAGATATCCATAATCAAACAGTTCCTCTTTATCAATGTCAAAGTCGATTACAGATCTCAACACTCCCCCAGCAATATCCAATGTTCCAAAAAGAGAATATTTGAATGTTTTATCTCTTCCCTCTATGCCGAACTTATTCTCACTATGTTGAAAAATTGGACTGACGAGGGAAAACGCAGACACAGGATCAGGAAAACAATCATTGGCAGCATCCTTTTCATCATTGCATCTCCCTCGCCCTTCTGTCCTATTTCTGCTTCATTTCAGGTTTTTTGAGCTGAAAAATACCAAATTCAGAAACCCTTCCGTCTGCTCTCTTTGCTGCTTTTGCCACTTTAGCCAGAAATTCAAAGCTCTTCTTTTCTATCTTCTTTCCTCCCTTCTATTACAAGCATATAAATTGCTGTTTCTATGAATACACTTATAAAACCGGCAGACAGATTTCTGATCTGCATGGCCCATAAGGTCATTCCAGCCACAGTCCAGAAAGCCCAAAGTAAAATACTGTTTTTGGGAAAGCGGCCGGTTGACATGGGCAATCGGCGCTTTTTTCAGGATCATTCCTCCCAGAAACACAACTGCCGCCAAAAACAGCACAGTCTGATTTCCTCCGTACAATAAAATTTCCTGTACCATAAACAGATACAGGAAACAAGTGATGGCAAATAATGTAAAACACTTTCCATAGCTGTTCGCATGATAACCGCCGCTGAATATTCTGATACTTACAAAGACCATATAAAAAACCGCCACTTCGGGCAATGCGGAGAACAATATCCCTATCGTCAGCACGATCAACAAATTGCTAATATTTGCCGCCGTGATCTGCAGCCCGTATTGACACAGCTCCGCTTCTTCCGCTTTTATGACAGCCTCTTTGTAAAGCAGTTCTGTTAAATATGCTGATAGTTTCTGTATTTCCTCCGCCTCCTTTGGTAATCATTATATGGATCAAACAGATAAAAACAAGTATCTCGACAGAATCCATCATATATCGACAAAATCCGTGGTTTTTCCAAAAAAAGGTTCTCGCATCTCCCCAAGCTCCTCCTCCGTAACCACCCTTCCGTACTTGGCCAGGCACCGCCTGACGGCCTCTGCAATATGCACATTTTTCATTCCGCAGCCTTCTCTGGCAGCGGCCACTGCGGCCTGAAAAAGAGTTTCCCGGATTTCGCTGCCTGTCAGTTCAAACTGTGCGGCAAACCAGTCCAGAGCCAGCGTATCTTCCACGGGTGCGCCCTTTGGCAGCATTTTTTTCCACAGCGCCCTGCGTTTGCCCTCATCCGGAAAGGGAAACGGGATCATATAAGAAATCCGCCTGGAAAAAGCATCGTCCATATGGTCTTTCAGATTGGTGGCCAGAATGGATATTCCCTCGTATGCTTCCAGCTTCTGCAGCAGGTGAGCCACCTGCCCGTTGGCATTTCTGTCATGAGAATCATTTACCTGCGTCCTTCTGGAAAACAATGCATCCGCCTCATCAAAAAACAACAGGGCATTGCTGCCTTTGGCCCTCTCAAACAGACGGGAAATGTTTTTTTCCGTTTCACCGATGTATTTGCTCATCATTCCCGACAGATCTATACGGTACAGATCCAGCCCCAGTTCATTGGCCAGCGCCTGTGCCGCCATAGTCTTTCCGGTTCCCGGCGGTCCGTAAAACAGGGCGCAGATTCCCCTTCCATAAGAAACCCCGTCATAAAATCCCCAGCGCTCTCCCACCAGGGCTTTGTACTTCACTCTGCTGCAAAGCGCCTGGAGAAGCTCCTCTGTCTCCTGTGACACCACCAGATCATTCAGACAAACCGTTGATTCCAAAAGCCAAGCGCAGCCGGCCGAAAGATGCGCATGGCACTGTCTGAGCGCCCGGAGTACATCCTGCGCCCGGAGCACATCCCGTCCCTCCCGGTCGCGATAACTGACAGCCCCCAATACCGCCTGATGGATCTCTCCCGCATTCAGCATATAGCGGCCGGCCAGCATGGGAACATCCAGCCCGTCCTGCATCTGTCCCAGAAAATACCGCCACATCGCTTCTCTCTGTCTGCTGCCCGGCTCTTCCAGACCGATTTGGGCGTAGTTTATCTGCTGTCCATCCACTCTGCCAAAAATCTGTCCTGCGGCTGTCAGGATCACGCACTCGCCCCGCCGTTTCATGTACCATAATAATTCTGTCACCGGATCGTCCCCGTCCCCCTTTTCCTGTCCCTTTTTCCCTTCCCCGCCGTCTCCTTCCCAATCCGTTACACACAGAAAGCCGTCCTCCGCCTGCAGTTCCAGATACAGCAGATCATACAGGGACGTCCGGTCCTGCGCCTTCCGCAAACAGTCACAGGAGATGAAAAGAGCCGTTTGAGAGGTCTGTTCACTAAGCCACGTCACCAGAAATTTCCGGCCGCTCCCCTTCCGGCCCAGCAGTACGATCGCATCCGTTTTCTGCTCAGGCCGCGCCGCGCCTTCTCTTCCCTGCTTTTCTGCCGTCTCTCCCGTTCTCTTTTGTTCCCTGTTTTCCCTTCCGGCCTGCCAGAGCCGTTCCAGTTCCCGGCAGTGCTCTTCCCAAAAGCAGACAGGCCGGCGGCCGGCCGGTTCATGGTAGCGGATGATTTCCTCTGCCCTCAGCCCGCTTTGCCGGCCATTAAAACAGCAGACCAGTCTCCGGTTCAGCACCAGAGGTTCCTCCCAGAATGGCTCCCCTAAAACGGCATCGGCTTTCCGGAAGCAAACGCGGAAAAAAAACTGTTCCGACAGCATTTCCTGATAGATGGCCTCTCCGTCTCCACCTGCCAGAACCGCCAAAGCCCATACCAGCCCTTTGGTGGCATAACACCTTCCGGGGCTTTGGGACCACGCGGCAAAAAGTGTCCCGTAGCCGGGATCCCGGTCGCAGGCGCCGCCCAGTATAAGAGACAGTTTCTGCCAGCCGGAAAGCCGCATCCTTTCAGAAAACGCCGCAAACGGCAGACGCACCTCCCAGGCGCTCTTTCCCAGGCGGTTTTCAATATGCTTCTGCAGCAGGCCGGCTTCCCGGCGGCATCCATCTGATGCTCCGGCCAGTTCCCAGTGTCTCCTCCATAGCTGCCGCAGCCCCAAGTCTCTCTCCTGCATCAGCTCACCCGCCGTCTCCAGCAGTACATCCAGCGCCAGATACAGCGTATCCATCAGGGCGCCTGCGTCTGAAAAACCCCCTGTATTCTCATTTTCCCCAAAAAATCTCTCAAATGCCCCCGGCAAACCGCATCCTCCTCTTCTCACCCTGTTCTTTCTACCGTTTTATGACTTTCCTCTCATCCCGCCGGACAGCGACGGAGATATGGGAACCACTCCCATATCCGCCTCCATGACTCTGGCCACTTCTCTTTCTCTGCCGGATGCAATCATGACCGGCGATACCTTGTAAAAAAGGGACAGTTTATAGCTTATCCTCTGAAAATTCCAGATTTGCGCTCTGTCCTGCACAGAAAGCCGCTGCATCTGTACATGCAGAGCCATGCCGCTGTTGTCCGCCCCTTCTCCGGCGGGAATCAGCCTGTGGTTATGGAATACCTGAACCACGCCGCCCAGTATCCTCTCTTCCTGCGCCATTCTGAATTTCAGATCCCCACCCCAATAGGCCGTAATCATATAAAACAGATTCAGGTACACCGGCGGATAGGCCTGTCTGTCTATATGGGTATTGAGCATCCCTCTCTGCTGCAGCTCTTCGCACTCCTGAATGTCATATAAAAACAGCCCCAGCGACACATCACCATGTTCTTCGGGGCTGCGCAGTCCGATCTCGTCGGGAGTTCGGATCACATCCGGCACCAGTTCCGCTGCCAGCAGTCTGACCAGCCGCTGACTGGTATCCGCTATTGCCGTATATTTCTTCATGTCTCATCTCCTGTTACAACATCACTGCACCTCTGTCGATTACGGTTTCCGGCATGGGGCAGAGCCTTGCGTTCCGATCCATATAGCAGTAAGTATCCATACGGCTTTTGTCCCCATAGAGCACAAGACGCAGACGGCACCTGGCAGGCCTGAACTGATTTAAGAGGAACAAAAGCCCGGCCCGCTCCTGCTCCCCTCCCTGATAATGGACCAGTACGGTAACATCCTGTGCGCCACAGCCATACAGCCTGTTATAAACCGCCTTCTCTTCTTCACTCAGCCAAACCCGCAGAAGTCCCCGCTCCACGATCACTGCCTTTCTGCCGAGTACCAGTTCCACCAGAGCGCTCAGCGATTCTTTGGTCCCTTTGAGCCGGCAGAGCGCATACCCATGCCTGACCAGCTTCCGCGCAAGAGGTTCTACCAGAAATTCCCCGTCCAGTGCGATCCCCAGCCAGTCGGCATACCGATACAGTAACTGTAAAGGAGCCGTATCCGGATCCAGCAGCCTGTGCACACTGTCGATTTCCTTCTGCAAATCCTCATACAGTGTGGAAAACACCGTCAGATAGCGGTGGAAAAATCCTCCTTCTTCCCGATAGATTTCCGGAAAAGTATCCAGAAATCTATCTCCCGTCCCTTCAACGCGGATATCATGCAGTATCCCCCTGCCCATGCCTCCGATCTCGATCAGGATCCAGAGATACTTTCCCTGCAAATCATAGAGCAGCATATCACGGCAATTACTCCCGCACCGATGTCCTGCCTGTTCCAGAAAAGCCTTCCCTTCCGCCAATGCCCGCCTGCCCGAAAGGGCTTCCCCCATTTCTTTTCTGTCTGCTGCATAAGCCCACACGGTACAGACAGAGTCTTCTTCCGGTTCATATTCCAGATGGATCCTGCCCCATCTCTTTCCCGGCTGTTCTGCCACCAGCGCCGGAAGGAACAGCCTGCTTACAGACATTCCGCTCCTTCCTCCATCTGTTAACAGGACGCCTCCTTCCCCCATATGCATGCCCTCCATCACACTTCTGGACAGTCTGCCCTCTCCGATTTCATAGGTTCTCATCTTTCCCATCGATCCGCTCTCCCGGTCCGTTTTCTTACTGATTTCTTATCGTTTCCTTCCATATTCCAGCTCCAGTCTGCCCGGATGACACAGACTGCTCTCCTGCATCCGGATATCCCCACCCCGGATCTGTACGTTGTCTTGTATCCGCGGACGTAAAACCAGACGGCTCACCTCTGCCACACAGTCCAGCGCTTCCAGGGCGCGGCATATTTCATGAAACGACAGGACACTGCCGAATGGCCGTTCGGTTGATACACAGTCCAGCAGCGCTATCAGCGCTCCTTCCACCTGCGTTTCCGCATTGTCATAAAAGGGCTTGATCAACACAGTCCCGCTCACATCCACCGGCACATAGACCGGGTCCAGCAGGATCACCCTAGCAGCCAGCATCCTTCTTTTTTCTATCTCTGCCTGTATGGCCCGCCGGTACACCGCCGGAAGGCGCGGATACGGCTCTTCGCTGAGAGGTTTTACCGCCACTCTGATCCCGCCGCTGCCGCCTTCCGGGGCAAACGCCCTGACTTTATGGATCCCCAGCCCCGGAATCTGCCGGATCACCGCTTCATAGTCCTCCTGCGTCACCAGCCTGGTACTCCTGCGGATGTCCGCCGCAAACCGGCGGCCCATCGCTTCCGTTTTCTCTTCCTCTCTGCCGCCGCTTCCCGTAAAAGGATTGTAAAAGGCGGGCTTTTCCTCTGCCGGACTCAGGGAAAATCCATTGCCTGCCCGTATGTTGCCCGCATCTCCCCGGTGGACCGCACAGGTGCACAGTGACAAAACGGCTTCTTCATACACTCCCGCATCCTCGATCCGTATGGCGCCTTCTTCTTCCAGCAGGGTATACTTCAGCCCGCCCCGCTCTTTCGTCTCCGGCTCATAAAACTGATATTTTTCCCCGCCGTCCGGTATTTCCAGACAGGCAGAGAGCAGGAAGTCGTCTCTCAGAATATGACACAACGGATGCAAAGACAGCGTTTCTCCCACATAGCCATAGATCCGGCCGATCCGATCACCGGGCAATCGTTCCGGCTGCCGCAGCACCAGCATGACGCAGGGTTTTCCTTCTCTGCTTTCCCGGATAAGCCCGTCTCCGGACAGGGTAAAACGCCATTCCCCTTCCCCCTCCCGCTCCCTCCAAAACCACCTGTTTTTATTATTTTCAAGTCCTGTTTTTTCTGTCATTACGATTTTTCCGGCTTCCTGGTATCTGTAATAAAAGCCGTCCTGCTCCAGTCCGTATACGGTCAGATCGCCGGTTTCCAGCATAGCGTTTCCGGCAAGGAACCCTTCTGCCCGATGAAAACCCAAAGTCACTGCCAGCGTATCCCTCTGCCTGACCGGAAACAGAAAATCCGTAAAAAAACGGACTCTGGGCAAAGTATCATATTCTGCCCGCTCCAGCCGGCACCGAAGCGTATATCCCCTTCCGCCCAGCCTGGGATCGGCGCTCCCTTCCATCTCCGGCATCTTAAGTCTGATCAGGCCGTCCTGCAGAAAAGCCCCGCTCCCGTCCCGATGCACAATGCTGCAATATCCGCTTTCTGTATACAGGCTCCAGCTAAGATCGGCGAACAGACCGCATTCCATTTCCGGTATCCGGTTTCTGAGAAAGGCCGGCTCTGCCTTCACCCAAATGGTAAGCCACTCTCCCGGACAGGGCAGCCGTTCCATCATAAAATAAAGACAGTCTCCCGTTTGGGGCCTGCTTCCAAACAAAAGGACACTGCCGGGAGTCTCTTCCTGCAGACGCATCCCCATATCCTGCAACTTCCCTCCTGTTTCCAGAAACACTCCAGTCAAAGCACTGCCCTTTGTATCCGCTTCCTGCTCTGTTTCAAAACATAAGCCGCCTGCATACAGTTTTTGACCAGGCAGCAGTCTGTCAGGCCCCTCTTTTCCGCATCCTGCCAGCCAGACTCTGGCCGCCCGGCCCTTTTTCCTGTAAAAGCCGGCCAGAGAGCAGAGCATCTCCATGGCCTGATCGCTTACCTGATAAAGGCTGCTTCGCTGCAATGCCTGAAAAGCAGTCAGGTTTTCCAGAACGGCGATTCCCGGATCCGATACATTATAGTTGGTCCATTCACTCTGGTAGAGAAGGATCTGTGACATAGCCTCCTGCATCATCTCTTCCAGCTCTTTTGCATTGTCCTCCTCTGTCCTTCTGTTACTCAGCATCCTCTGTCCCTCCGCGTACATAAATCTGGTGCGTCCCATTGCAGCACACTGCAAAAGGATTCCCCGCCGCCTTTTCAAAGGGCATTTCATGAACCCCATCCTTATCCCGCCGGGCCGCCGTAATGGCATACCGATCCACATAGCATTCCTGCTCCAGGCCATGCAGCATCATGCGTATCTGTTCTTCTGTGGGAAATTCGCCGATCTGCCGACCCTGCCCAGGCCCGCGCCCCGGTTCCAGATACTGCCTGATCCGCTCCAGATACCGCTGCCGCACGGATATCCCCGCTCTGATATCCGGTACATGCAGCCACAGCTCCAGACTGACTTCCACAAAATCCGGCGCTTCGATACTAAGTCCATCCCGGCAGTCCAGCTCGCACTGCTTTTGCAATGCGTCCTTCAATTCCCTGCGCAGCCGGTAAAAAGAGTGCATACCGGCCCGGTAATCCTTCATCAGGATGACCAGATGAATCTGCCCCTCCCGTATCCTTCCCCGTCTGTCCACACCGCAGATACACGCCGCCTGTGCCACATCCTCCGAAAATCCCAGCGCTTCTCTTACATAGTCATACTCTGACACCAGCCTTCTCCGGCCGCTGATCAAATGACTGCTTCTTCTCAGCGCCTGTTCTGTCCGCTCCAGATCACTGCCGCCAAAGCCTCCCACCGGGTTTTCCACCTCCCGGACCGACAGCACATTGCCGTAAAAGCCGTCAATGCTGCCTGCCTCCACGTTTCCCAGACTGCCCCGGCAGCTTCTGCGGATCACCCGAAATGCCGTATCCCTGGTATCCCTGGGAATACGGACCCGGATGCCGTCACCGAACAGAAGTCTGTTATTGATCCGGTCGATCTGATACAGCCGTTTTCCGCCCTCTGCTTCCAGAAAATGATCTGCTTCTTCCCATTTCACATAAAAAGCTGAAATCTCTCCCCGGCTGTCATATTCTGCCTGTACCATATCAGGCCGCTTCTTCAGCATTTCTTCCATTTCCGGACGGGCAAGCCGCCGCTTTTCATTGACCCATACTTCTGCTTCCAGCAGATTGTCCCCATAAAGAGGAAACTGCATATCCGGCAGAACCGTGTCGATATAATAATCCTCCGCCGCGGCAGTCTCCACATTATGCACCTGGACTGCACCGGGCAGGATGGTTCTGATCAGCCTCCGAAAGCTGCCGGGCTCCTTCCGGCTCCCGCTTTCGTCCCGCAGCCTGATCCAATAACGCCAAACCCCTTCCAGCTCTGCCTGTTTCATATCCGACGGCGGTTCAAACATCACGATGCCAGAATGGCTCAGATTTCCGGTCCCGTCCCTTACCCACAGTTCCTGAAAGCCGCTGCCGGTACTGTACTCCCACGAAATCCGGCCCTCCTGCTCTTCCTCCCGGCACAGCTCAAAATACAGACTTACCGGTCCCTGCCGCCACGCCTGATCAAACCCAAGATACAGAGCATTGCCGGTATAAGGAAACGGAAGAAACGCCGGGCAGAGAACGCCTTTTTGTAAAAGCGGCATCAAATCCTCATACCGGGCGCCGCAAAGACGCCCCAGCCCGTCCGGCTTTATCGTCTGTCCCTCATAACGATATCCGATCTGCAGATCCCGTATCACCGGAATATAGTGGACTGCCGGACGCATATAGCAGTCATCTGACCGAAGAATCTGAAGCCGCAGACAGCGCCCCTTATAACCGCCCATCTGCAGCGCCTGCCAGTCATGGGGAGCATAAAACAAAAGACGCTGTTTCCCTCCATGTTCCCGTGCGCCAAACAGCAGTTCCGGCCTTCCCTCAGGATGCAGGCTTTTCCAGCCCATCCCGTTAAAATAGGCAAATCCCACTTCCTCCGCCATACACACACAGGGACGTACGTCCTCCTGATACCTGGGGATTTTACGGATCAGCGGCAGCGGCTTTTCTTCCTCCTCCCGCCTCAGGGCAAACCGCTTTTCCTCAAAAGACAAGGCAAACTCCAGTTCGATCAGCGCCCCTTTTCGGGAAAACACCTCATCCTGACCGATATAGCACTCCCGGTACAGGGCCAGTTCTTCTCCAAAGGGCCGGAAACAGTCTGTTTCCTGTTCAAATGTGTCATCGGAAATATACTCCGCCACTCTCCGGCCCGCATCTCCGAACAGTTCCACCGATCTTATGGAAATCTCCCCGTCCGGTATCAGCTGATGCAGTACCAACGCCCCGGTTTTGGCCCCCTCAGAAGGCCGCCTGTCAAAAGATCGTTCCATACGCAGGACGATCCTGTCCCCTTCCCTCTTTACCTGCTCCACCTCAGTCAGACCTATGCCGCTGTCATACAAAAAACGATACCTGTCCTTATCCGAAAACAGAGCCGCCAGCTCTCTGGCAGACTTACCGCCCGCAAACCGGATCCCCACCTGCATCCCGGCCCGGTCAAACAGATATCCGTGATAAATCACAAGCTCCTGTTTCCAGATCTCACGACCCTCTTCCGTCTGCCCGCGGTCTGCCGGAAGCGGAAACGGCATCCGTTCCTTCATCTCTCCCAGGTAAGAACGGATACTGGAATGCTCACAGCATATTTCCACAAGATCCGTCAGGGAAACGCCTGATACAAACAGATCATGCATCGTCTCAAAAATCAGGCTTTCCCCATCCTTTGTCCTGGCTGTCAGCCTGGTCCCTTTTCCCACTGCCGCACCGCTTTTGTCCTGCGCCTTCATTACCACAATGCTCTGCGCCGCCCTGGCAGGCCGCAGCCCCATTCCCATCAGATCAGCGAATGCCGTCCGGAGTCCGGAAAACGAACGGTCAAACAGTCGAAGGGTTTCCTCCGTCTGCCTTGCATAGATCAATCCGATAATCGAACCGATATCCGGGTTTTCTTCGGAAAACTTCCATTCCGGTACATAAGAAACCGCCAGCTCTCTGATCTGTCTGCGGATTTCCTCCGCGCTTCTTGGATCCGGCGCCCACTTATCTCCTGCCGCCATTTATCCCACCTTCTGTCTCCGCATACAAATAAAAGGGAAATACCATATTCCCTTCCGCATCCTCCGCCGCCAGTGTATAATTCATATGGATCAGCAGACAGCCCCGGTCCGGCTTTTCCTCAATCCGAATTTCCACCTCTGCGATCCGCGGCTCCTGATCCAGCAGAGTCTGCCGCAGTTCCCTGGCCATCATACTCAGCCGGGTGACGGAGGTATCCATAAATGTATAGGTCATGATTCTGCTGCCAAATTCCGGATGGAGCCACCGCTCGCCCTGCTGGGTCATCAGGATACTGTATACCGACTCCCGGACACTTGCCTCACCGGAAGAAACCATAAACCGTCCTGTTGCCCTGTCGATCTGAGGGGGAAATTTCATTCCCGTCCCCAAAAATTCCCGTTCTGCCATATCCGTTTCCTTCCTACCCCATCCTGATCACTTTGCCGTCTATTTTCGTCATCCCGTCACTGCTCAGTTTCAGCGCCGAAGAGGCTTCCGTCATCACCTGTCCGCCGCTCATACGGATACTGCCGTCCGCTTCCATCCCGATGTTGCCGCTGGTCCAGTCCGTATACGGTCAGATCGCCGGTTTCCAGCATAGCGTTTCCGGCAAGGAACCCTTCTGCCC
>VSOB01000047.1 GCA_009774625.1 Lachnospiraceae bacterium | reverse complement strand
GGATATTAAAAATATACTATTTTTTTTGTATAAATGTTCTTATATAATAGTAAAAGAGAGGGATTTTTTATTTTCTCATTACAATAAGGAGGATTTCACTATGAAAAAGAAAGTATTATCCGTATTGCTTGGTACGGTGATGGTGGTTGCTTTGACAGCATGCGGCCTGCAGGCTCCTGCGGAGACACCCCAGGCACCGGCAGACAATGCGGCGGCAGAAGCGCCGGCTGATGGTACGGAATCGCCTGCAGAATCAGACGATGCAGCGGTACCGGCGGCAGAACCGGAAGTGACGCTTGTATATGCGGAGGTAAATCCGCCGGATACGATTGTGGGACAGACCGGTACGGCGTTTGCAGATAAGGTGGCCGAGTTGTCCGGCGGTACGATGAAAATTGACATACAGGCCAGCGGTGTGCTTGGTTCCGAGAACGATGTGCTGGACACGATGCTGGGCGGAGGCGGGACCATTGATATTTCCCGTATTTCCGCATTTGCACTGACCAGCTATGGCGGTGAAAAGTCCATGTTGCTTTCTCTGCCGTATACGTTTGTAAATCGTGAGCATTTCTGGGCATTTGCCAACTCCGATCTGGCAGGTGAGTTCCTGATGGAGCCGCATGACAATGGCAGCGGCGTAAGAGGATTGTTCTATGGCGAGGAAGGATTCCGTCATTTCTTTACCACAAAGACCATATCCGGTATGGAAGATCTGTCCGGTATGAAACTGCGTGTTTCCAATGACCCGGTTATGAACGGACTGGTGGAGTCGCTGGGTGCATCTCCCACAGTGGTTTCCTTTGGTGAACTGTACTCCGCACTGCAGACCGGCGTGGTAGACGGTGCAGAACAGCCCATCGCCAACTATAAATCCAATGCGTTCCCGGAAGTGGCTCCGAATCTGATTCTGGACGGACATACACTGGGCGCTATTCAGGTGATTATTACAGACAGCGCATGGGATTCTCTGACAGAAGAGCAGCAGAATATTCTGGTGGAAGCAGGAAAGTATGCATCTGATTTCAACAGACAGATTTCTGAAGATGCAGAAAATGAAGTACTGGAGCAGTTGAAGGCTGACGGAGTGAATGTGGTGGAAGTAACGGATATTACACCGTGGCAGGAGGCTGTAAAGGGCGTTATTGACGAAAATATCAAAGGTCAGGAAGAGCTGTATCAGCAGATTCTTGATTTGGCAAAATAATCAGCATGATTGTTTGTAAGAGCGCACTGGCGTGGGTGCCAGTGCGCTGTTTTATTCTATAGGAAGTTTTTCTGGATTTCCAACTATCCGGGAGAGGCTTTCGGACTTTTTCGGCCAGTAAAAACATTACTTTGAGGAGGTATTTCATGTCAGGTTTTTTTGAAAAAGTAGATAAAATAAAGCCGGCTTTTGATATTACATATAAAATTGTCTTGTTTTTATGTAAGTTATTACTGATTGTGGATATTCTGATTACCACAATGAGTGTAATCGGAAGATATATTCCTTTTATTCCAGATCCTGCATGGAGTGAAGAGGTGGTTCTGACCTGTATGTCTTATATGGCAGTACTGGCTGCTGCGCTTGCGATACGCCGGGGGGCTCATATCCGCATGACAGCATTTGACCGTTATCTGCCCAAGGGACTGTTGCTGGTGCTGGATATTCTGGCGGATCTCTGTGTGCTTGGATTGTCGATTGTTATGATCGTTGTAGGATGGAAGTATGCAGCCGGGCTGGGTGCGAAAGGAACCTATGTCAGCATGCCGAAAGTATCCAGATTCTGGATGTATTTTCCGATACCGGTAGCGGGTGTTGCTATGCTGATTTTTGAATTGGAAACAATTTATAATCATCTTAAGAAGATCTTTGTGAAAGAGAAAATTTCCGTAAAGGAGGGGGAAGCATGAGTGTACAGACAACAGCAATTCTTGTTTTGCTGATCAGTTTTTTGGTTATGGTTTTTTTACGGTTTCCTGTTGCTTATGCAGTTGCCCTTTCCTCCCTCCTTTGTCTGTTATATCAGGGACTGCCGCTTACTACGATTTGTCAGCAGATGGTGAAAGGAATCAGTTCCTTCAATTTGATGGCAGTGCCGTTTTTTATCACGATGGGCTGTCTGATGGGCAGTGGCGGTATTTCAGAAAAACTGATTGCGCTGGCCAATGCCTGTGTGGGATGGATGACCGGCGGTATGGCTATGGTAAATATCGTTGCTTCCTATTTCTTTGGCGGTATTTCCGGTTCTGCTTCTGCTGATACGGCGTCTTTGGGCAGTATTTTGATTCCTATGATGGTGGATCAGGGCTACGATGATGATTTTTCCACCGCAGTTACCATTACTTCTTCCTGTGAAGGACTTTTGGTGCCGCCCAGTCATAATATGGTAATCTATGCCATGTCTGCAGGGGGACTTTCTGTTGGAAGCCTGTTTCTGGCCGGTTATATACCCGGTGCGCTGCTTGCCATTTCCCTTATGGTAGGTTCTTACATTATTTCAAAGCGCAAGAATTATCCCAAAGGGGAGAAATTCAGTTTAAAAAATCTGGGAAAACAGTTTCTGGTTTCCTTCTGGGCGCTGGCAGCAGTTGTTATTGTGGTAGTAGGTGTGGTTGCCGGACTTTTCACCGCAACAGAGTCTGCGGCGATTGCTGTTATTTACAGTCTGATTGTCAGCGTATATATTTACAAAGGCGTGACCTGGAAGGGTGTATGGAAGTTATTGGAAAGCTGTATTGATACACTGTCTATCGTATTGATACTGATTTCCACCTCCAGTATTTTCGGATATTGTCTGACTATGCTGCATGTACCCAGTCTGGCAGCCAATGCAATCATCGGACTGACCAATAACCCGATATTGATTGCGTTGTTACTGAATCTGATTTTGCTGGTTCTTGGATGCATTATGGATATGGCGCCGATTATATTGATTGCCACGCCGATTCTGCTTCCCATTGCCACTTCTATTGGGATCGACCCGATTCAGTTTGGTATCATGATCGTACTGAACTGCGGTATCGGACTGCTGACGCCTCCGGTAGGAGCTGTGCTTTTCATCGGTTCCGCAGTAGGAAAGGTGAAGATGGAAAGGGTGGTAAAGGCCACATTGCCTTTTTATCTGTGCATGATCGTTGTACTGTTGCTGCTGACTTTTATACCTGAGATCAGTATGTTCCTTCCAAATCTGTTTCCGGCATAAAATAAAAGGCATCGGAAGGGGTTTGATATGAATTATAGCTATGAAAGCAACATAAGACCGATCGATTTCTGGAAATTGTCCATGTATCGTACCTACCATTCTCTTGTAGGGGTATGCAATCTGATTTTTGGGGCGGCTATGATCGGGCTTACGGTCCGGTTCTGGGATACGGCCAATGATGTAGTGCAGGCTGTTTTGTTTCTGGCCTGTCTGTTGATTCCAGTGATTCAGCCGTTGGGTGTGTATCTGAAAGCGAAGGTGCAGGTATCTTTGATACCGCAGGGGGCGGAATTATCCTTTGCAGAGGATGGCATCCATGTATCGCTGAGCGGAAAACGGGAACTGATACGATGGCATCGGGTCAGGCAGGTGGTGAAACAGGCCGGAATGGTGATCGTGTTTACCGATCGGAGCCACGGATATATGCTGACCAATCGGGTTTTGGGCAAAGAAAAAGAAGAGTTTTATCAATATGTAAAGGCGCATATCAGTACTTCCGGGAGATGAGCTGTTTCTGGCAGCAATGATGTGATATGACAAAAGATATGGGCAGTGCGCGATGCGGACTGCCCGTTGTTCATGACAATGAAAATTTGGGAAACAGTAGGATGGAAACCTGATGAAGCAGCGGCTGGGCATAGTATGGCGTTCCTTGAAAATCAAACAGAAAATAGGACTGTTTACCAATGTGGTGGTCGTTATTATATTGCTGTCTATTTTTCTGGCTGTCTGGGCGATCAAATCATCTCTGCTGGATTTTTCTGTGATTTTGAAGAACAATTCTCTTGTCAGTGATTTTGTGCAATGTATGGAAATTGAAACCGCTTTGTTTGAAACTTATATAAAAACAGGAGATGAAAGCATATACAGTGAGTTGGAACGCGCTATGGACGCCACTCGCAAAGTGGAAGAACAGCTTCCCTTTACTTATGAAAAAATCGGAGAGAAACGGTATGTCAGAACATGGTCGATACGGAATATGTATCAGGTCTATTGTGAGAAAAGAAGTCTGATCCTGCAGACAGAAGAAAAGACGACCGAATACATCGCTGTTTTATATGAAGTATATAATATGCAGGATTATCTGCAGAGCTATGCCAAACAGTTGATGCGGGATACACTGGAGGACGGGGTCAGTGTCTATGGGAAAAAGGTAAAGACAATCGTAATTGTGCCGGTGATGATTATTTTATTGGAAGTGTTCTTTTTTTTCAGTATCCGCAAGATGTCGGGACTGATGAACAGTTCTATTGTGGCGCCGGTGATGGAGCTGGCGGAGGCTTCCAGAAAAATAGCGGAAAATGATTATTTTATTGAAGATGTACCGATGAAAAATGAGGACGAGCTGGGAGAGCTGGTGCACACGTTTAATAAGATGAAATATGCCACAGGTGAATATATCATGGCGCTGGAAGAAAGGCGCAGGGCACTGGATCTGTATCATGCAGAGGAACTGGAAAAGCTGGAAATAGCGGGCCGTCTGGATGCAATGGAGCTGGCGCTGCTGAAAAGTCAGATCAATCCTCATTTTCTGTTTAACACATTGAATGTAATCGGCGGTATGGCAGATCTGGAAGGGGCACAGACCACCGAGCGGATGATTCATGCACTCAGCTTTTTGTTTCGTTATAATCTGAAAACACCGGAAGAAAAGGTGCCTCTGGCCCGTGAATTGAAGGTGGTCAGAGATTACATGTTTTTGCAGGAAATGCGTTTCGGCAGTCGTATCACATATCAGATTGACTGCAGGACAGACGCGGAACTGGTAATGATTCCCACATTTACGTTTCAGCCGCTGGTGGAAAATGCCATTATACACGGACTGACTCCGAAAGAAGAGGGAGGCTGTATCCGCATCCGGGTCCTGGAGCGGCGGGGCAGAATCTGTATTGCAGTGGCGGATGACGGCGTAGGGATGGAGACAGAAAAACTGCAGGCTCTGAGGCAGAGGATGCAGGAAGATGACAGGCAGACCAATATTGGTCTTTTCAATATTCACAAAAGGCTTTATATGATGTATGAAAATGGGTCAATGCGGATACACAGCAGATCAGGAGTGGGAACCATTGTCAGCATCAGTATTCCGGATGAGAGAGGAAAGTATTTTGGAGAATGAAAGATGGCGTATTTTGATTGCGGATGACGAACCCATTGAACGAATGGTAGTCAGCAAAACGATACAGAATCATTTTGGAGATGAGATCGAGCTGTGGCAGGCAGTCAATGGGCGGGAGGCAATTGAAATATTCAGAAAGAGAAAGTGCCAGATCGCGCTGCTGGATATTTCCATGCCGGGCATTGACGGACTGGAGGCGGCAGAGACGATTCGGAGTGAAAACAAATATTGCAGCATTATTTTTCTCACTGCGTATGATGAATTTGATTTTGCCAAACGTGCCATTAAAGTGCATGCGCTGGACTATCTGCTGAAACCGGGCAGCAGGGAAGAGCTGATCGCGGTTTTGGAGGAGGCTGTTCACATTGCAAGGTATGGCAGAGAATATGAAAAGTATCTAAAGACTGAAATACAGAGCCAGGAGGATGAAAAACAGGAATTGGTGAAAAATCAGGTGTTGGCAGACCGTGTACGGAGCTATATTGAAGAACATTATATGGAAGATATCTGTCTGCAGGATGCGGCTGCTGCGCTGCATTATTCAGATGTATATTTCTGCCGGTTTTTCAAACAGAATTTTGATAAAAATTTTATTATGTATTTATCGGAGCTGCGGATTGAAAAAGCAAAAGAGCTGTTGGCTGATGTGACCATCAATGTAAAGGATATCAGCCGTAGCGTAGGGTATCGGGATTCCAGTTATTTCACAAAAGTGTTTAAGAGAATCGCCGGTGTTACGCCCAGCGAATACAGAAGCAGGCTGCTTTCCACATAGAGGCGGCAGAATACAGGATGTGAGATATTGGAACGACAATCGGAAAAACAGAAAAAGAGAACGATCGCAGTCCTGTTGTGCTGTATCGTGATGGCGGCAGCAGGTATGACTTTATACTTGTTTGAAAGGCAGAAGGAATCCGTGCCGGAATATGTGTTTACCTATGCGGAAAATCAGACCGCGGATTATCCGACTACGCTGGGGGCGCTGAAATTTGCCGAGCTGGTGGAAGAGAGATCTCAGGGACGGATCAGGATACTGGTACAGGCAGAAGGGGTGCTGGGCTCAGAAGGGGATGTGATCAAACAGATGCGGTACGGCGGCATTGATTTTGCCAGGGTTTCCCTGTCACAGATTTCGGAATATGTGCCGGAGATGAATGTACTCCAGCTCCCGTATCTGTATGAGGATTCGGGGCATATGTGGCGGGTTTTGGACGGTGAGATCGGGGAGCGTTTTCTGGGATATGCCGGAGAGTGTGATCTGGTCGGACTGTCCTGGTACGATGCGGGCGCCAGAAATTTCTATTGTTCCAACAGGCCGGTGAGAACGCTGCAGGATATGCGGGGGCTGCGCATCCGGGTGCAGGAATCCGAGGTGATGTCGGAAGTCATTGCCGCATTGGGGGCAGTGCCCATACAGATGCCCTATGACCAGGTATATGAAGCGCTGGAACGCAGGCATGCGGACGGTGCGGAGAATAACTGGTCCTCCTTTGAGGCTATGCAGCATTATGAAGTGGCCAGGTATTTCACAGTGGATGAGCATGCCAGGATTCCGGAAATGCAGATCTGTGCAGAGCATACCTGGGAGCAGCTTTCGGAGCAGGACAGACAGATGATTCTGGACTGTGCCAGAGAGTCGGCCCTGTATGAGAGAGAACTTTGGAGTGAGCATGAGAAGCAGGCCAGAGAAAAGGCTCTGCACAATCAGGTACAGGAGATTTGGCTTTCTCCACAGGAAAAAGAGAAATTTAAGGCGGCCATAGAGCCGGTGTATGAGAAATATCGGGAAGAATACGGAGACGTGATAGAAGAGATCTTGTCTTTGTCCAAATCATGAGAGGAGCTTGCAGACATGGGCTATTTGAAAAGCGCGGATGAGAAAAAACGACTGTATTATACGTATCTGGCATTTATGTTAAACGGTGTGCTGGCGTTGTCATTGGGGTCTTTGCTGCCTTTTATCCGGGAATCCAGAGGATTGAATTATGCCTTTGCAGGTATGATTGTCAGTCTGCATTCCGTAGGCAATCTGATTTCCAGTTTTGCGGCAGGTGCACTGCCGGTATTGATCGGGCGGAAAAAAAGTATATTACTCTTTAACGCCTGCTTTGCACTCTCTTATGTGCTGATCCTGGCGGGAGGCAGTAATCTGACGCTGGCCCTTGCCTTTTTTATGACAGGACTGGCCAGGGGCGCTTCCAGCAATTTCGGCAACTTTACAGTCAACGACCTGGCGCCGGGGAAGGCGGGATTTCTGAATGGGCTGCATGCCATGTTTTCCATCGGTGCGTTTTCTTTTCCTATTTTTCTGACAGCTTTGACCAGAAGCAACGGGGAAAACTGGATTTATGCCTGCTATTTTATGGTGTTTGCAGGCATAGTAAGCTGGATTTTATATTTTTTGATCCCGATGGAAACGGAAGCAGCGTCAGGGCAGGAGAAACAGATCGAACATAAAAAAGAAGGGGGTCATTTCGGCTTTTTCCGGGAGCCTTTGTTTTATATCTGCACATTTACCCTGTTTTTCTATCTGTGTGCGGAACAGGGCGTGATCGGATGGCTGATAACTTACTTTGTGGATACGGGGCTGTTAAGCGCTTCTCTGTCCCAGCTTATGGCCAGTGTGCTGTGGATTATGATGCTGGCCGGTCGGCTGACGACGGCCTGGGCGTCGGAACGGGTGAAAAAGGAAAGGCTGCTGCTTTTGATGGGAGCGGGATTTGTCTGCTTTTTCTTCTGGCTGTTATTCAGCAAAACCACCATTCCTATCATAATCGGCATTATGGGATTTGGCTATAGTATGGCAGGCATTTACCCCACTACAGTATCTTTCTGCGGCCGGCTGATTCAGAAGTATTCTATGGCATGGAGCTTTATCCTGACATCTGCAAGTCTTGGTTCTATTCTGATGCCGTCCATTATCGGCAGGATAGCCCAGCAGGCAGGTATTGCCTACGGTATGAGTTCGGTAGTGGTTGTGGTATTGATTGATCTGGCGCTGATTATTGCGCTGAATATATACATAGGGAAACAGACAGGAGGAAAAAGAGAATGAAAACAGAAAAAGACAATATCTGGAATTTTAATGAGGCCATTGACGGAACGGATGCAGGGCCGGGTGTGCTGCGCAAGATTTTATCCTATACGGATGAATTGATGGTGGTGGAAAATCATTTTGAAAAAGGCGCGGTAGGTGCGCTGCACCAGCATCCTCATACACAGATCACCTATGTGGTCAGCGGTCAGTTTGAATTTGAGATCAACGGAGAAAAGCAGATTGTCAATCCGGGCGACAGTATGCTGAAAAAGAATAGCATTCCTCACGGATGCGTTTGTCTGGAAAAAGGGATTTTGCTGGATATTTTTACGCCGATGCGAAAAGACTTTGTATAAAGAACTGTACTGGATATGAAAAATAAAAAGAAGGAGAGGTATGTTCTATGGAAATGACGTTGCGCTGGTATGGGAGCAAATCAGATTCTGTTACATTGCAGCAGATTCGGCAGATACCGGGAGTAAAGGGGGTCATCACTACTTTGTATGAAACCGCACCGGGGGATGAATGGGAATTGGATGCAATCCGGGCTATGAAAGCGGAAGTCGAAGCAAGCGGGCTTCGGGTGTCCGGGATTGAAAGCGTGAATATCCATGATGCGATTAAGATCGGTCTGCCGGAAAGAGATCAGTATATTGAGAATTATAGAAAAACATTGGAAAAGCTGGGGCAGGAAGGCATCCGTATGGTTTGTTACAATTTTATGCCGGTCTTTGACTGGACAAGGACTGAGCTGGCCAGAGTGCGTCCTGACGGTTCTACAGTCCTGGCGTATCATCAGGAGACAGTGGATGCGCTGGATCCGGAGAAAATGTTTGCGTCCATTTCCGGTGATACCAACGGATATGTGATGCCGGGATGGGAACCGGAGCGGATGGAACGGACAAAGGAGCTGTTTTCCATGTATCAGGATGTGGACGAAGAAAAGCTCTTTGCCAATCTGAAATATTTTCTGGAAGCGATTATGCCCGTCTGTGATAAGTATGACATCAATATGGCGATTCACCCGGACGATCCGGCATGGAGCGTGTTTGGGCTGCCCCGCATTATCACCAATCTGACCAATATAAAACGTATGATGGAAATGGTGGATAATCCTCATAATGGCGTTACCTTCTGTTCCGGTTCTTATGGAACCAATCCGGACAATGATCTGCCGGGGATGATCCGTGCGCTGAAAGGGCGTGTCCATTTTGCACATGTACGGAATCTGCAGCACAATTATCCGGGAGATTTTGAGGAAGCGGCTCATTTGTCCGCAGACGGCAGCTTTGACATGTATGAGATTATGAAGGCGCTGTATGAGATCGGTTTTGACGGTCCGGTCCGTCCCGATCATGGGCGGATGATATGGGGAGAGGTGGCAATGCCGGGCTACGGTTTGTATGACAGAGCGCTGGGTGCGGCCTATTTAAACGGACTCTGGGAAGCCATTGAAAAATCTCATCGATAGGGTGCAGGCAGAAAGCCGCAAGGAGGGAATATGAAATTAGACAGAGAAGGACTGATGGATGTTGCTGCCTGGAAGGCAGCCGGATATCATGTACCGGAATATGACAGAGAAGCAATGCGGGAAGCCACAAAGAAGAAACCGGAGTGGATTCATTTTGGGGCCGGTAATATCTTCCGTGCCTATCAGGCCAATCTGATGCAGCAGCTTATGGAAGAGGGTAAGAGTCAGACCGGATTGATCGTGGCGGAGGGATTTGATTATGAAATCATAGAAAAGATGTATCGCCCGCATGACAATTACAGCATTCTGGTGACACTGAAAAGCAGTGGGGAAGTGGAAAAAACAGTGATTGGCAGTATTGTGGAATCGCTGGTTCTGGACAGTGAAAATGAATCGGAATTTACTGCGTTGAAAGAAATCTTTGCCGCCCCGTCTCTGCAGATGGCCAGCTTTACCATTACGGAAAAGGGCTACAGTCTGGTGGACGGCCGTGGAGAGATACTTCCGGGAGTGAAGCGGGATCTGGAAAATGGTCCGGGTAAGCCGGAAAGCTATCTGGGTAAGGTATGCGCACTTGTATATGAGCGTTATCTGAAAGGAAGGCTGCCGCTGGCCCTCGTGAGTATGGACAACTGTTCCCATAACGGGGATAAATTAAAAGCGGCTGTTCTGGCGTTTGCAAAGGACTGGACCGAAAGCGGCAAGGCCGAGCCGGGATTTCTGGACTATGTAAAAGATGCTTCCTGTTTGTCTTTCCCCTGGAGTATGATTGACAAAATTACCCCTCGCCCTGATCCGAAAGTGGAGGCGATTCTGGAGGCGGATAAGATCCAGGGGCTGGAGAAAGCGGTAACCGGAAAGAATACCTGGGTGGCCCCGTTTGTCAATGCGGAGGAATGTCAGTATCTGGTGATCGAAGATGCATTTCCTAACGGCAGGCCTGCACTGGAGCAGACAGGGGTAATCTTTACCGACCGGGAGACAGTGGATAAAGTGGAAAAGATGAAGGTATGTACCTGTCTGAATCCGCTGCATACCACACTGGCAGTCTTTGGATGTCTGCTGGGATATGAACTGATCAGCGAGGAAATGAAAAATCCTGCCCTGAAGGCTCTGGTGGAACGCATCGGTTATCAGGAAGGGCTTCCTGTCGTAGTCAATCCGGGGATTCTGGAACCCCGCCGGTTTATTGATGAGGTGCTGGGCCTTCGGATTCCCAATCCGTTTATGCCGGATACCCCGCAGAGAATCGCAACGGATACTTCTCAGAAACTTTCCATCCGGTTCGGTGAGACGATCAAAGCCTATATGGCGGCAGATAAGCTTTCGGTAGAGGATCTGGAAGGGATTCCGCTGGTATTTGCCGGCTGGCTCCGGTATCTGATGGGAGTGGATGATCAGGGCAATGTCTTTACCCCCAGCCCTGATCCTTTGCTGGATACCCTGATGCCTGTATTGGCAGAGGTGAAGCTGGGCGGCGCTTATGACGGAAAAGCACTGCTTGCGCCTTTGCTGTCGCGGGCAGATATTTTCGGTGTGGACTTAAACGATTCCGTATTGGGTGAAAAGGTGACAGCGCTGTTTATGGAAATGATTCAGGGAACCGGGGCAGTGGCCAGACTGCTGGACAGACTGTACGGCGCACATAAAACAGTGACAATGTGATTGCAGATTATATGCAGATACGGCAAGACATGCCATGAAAAGTATATGATGATAAGAAAGGAAGTTGACTTATTATGAAAGCATTTATGGATAAGGATTTTTTGCTGGAAACGGAAACTGCCGGGAAGCTGTTTCATGAATATGCAGAGGTAACACCGATCCTGGACTACCACTGCCATATCAATCCCCGTGAGATCGCAGAGGATCGGAAGTTTGACAATATTACTCAGGTCTGGCTGGGTGGAGATCATTATAAATGGAGACAGATGCGCTCCAATGGCGTGGATGAGAAATATATTACCGGCGATGCCACCGATCGGGAAAAATTTCAGAAATGGGCGGAGACTCTGGAAAAGGCCATTGGCAATCCGCTGTATCACTGGAGTCATCTGGAGCTGCAGCGGTATTTTGGATATCATGGCGCATTGAACGGAAAGACAGCAGAGGAAGTATGGAATCTGTGCAACGAAGCTCTGCAAAAAGATGATATGAGTGTCAGAAATATCATACGCAGATCAGGCGTGACATTGATCTGTACTACGGATGATCCGGTGGATACTCTGGAATGGCATGAAAAAATAGCAGAGGATGACAGTTTTGAAGTGCAGGTATTGCCGGCATGGCGTCCTGATAAGGCAATGAATGCGGAGAAATCTGACTATGCGGATTACATAGGAAAGCTGAGTGAGGCCAGCGGTGTGCAGATCAGGACCTTTGCAGATCTGATACAGGCTCTGCAGGCACGAATGGAGTATTTTGCTGCCAGAGGATGTTCGGTTTCTGATCATGCGCTGGAATATGTGATGTATGAGCCTGCTTCTGACGAGGAGATCGAACAGATCTTTCAAAAGGCTCTGGCAGGAGAGATCAGCCGCACAGAGGAATTGCAGTTCAAGACAAGATTTATGACAGAGATGGGAAAAGCCTACCATGCAAAAAATTGGGTGATGCAGCTTCATTATGGTGCAAAACGGGATAACAATCAGCTTATTTATCGGAAGCTTGGCCCTGATACAGGCGTGGACTGTATCAATAATTATGCGCCTTCTGCTCAGCTTGCTGATTTTCTGAATGCGCTGGCTGAGCCGGATACCCTTCCCAAGACTATTATTTACAGTCTGAATCCCAATGACAATGCAGCCATCGGGACGATTCTGGGATGCTTCCAGAATGCAGATACGGTAGGTAAGGTACAGCAGGGCAGCGCCTGGTGGTTCAATGACCATAAACAGGGAATGACGGAACAGATGGTTTCCCTGGCAAATCTGGGGCTTTTGGGCAATTTCCTGGGTATGCTGACTGATTCCAGGAGCTTTCTGTCCTATACACGCCATGAATATTTCAGACGGATACTCTGTAATCTGATTGGCGGATGGGTGGAAAACGGGGAATATCCCAATGATGAGGAAGCGCTGGGCAGACTGATCCGGGGAATCTCCTATGGCAATGCGGTTCGCTATTTCGGATTTTCGCTGGATGCGGATGCAGTTTTGCGCAAGTAAGGATTGACGGGAAAACAGAAGGAGAATGTATCATGAAAGAAAGAGTCATACAGTTTGGAGAAGGCGGGTTTTTAAGAGGATTTGTAGATTATTTTTTCCAGAAACTGGCGGATCAGGGCCTGTTTGACGGTTCTGTGGTTATCGTACAGCCTATTGAAAAGGGAATGTGCGATATGCTGATGCAGCAGAACTGCGACTATAATCTGTTCCTGCGGGGTGTGGAGAATGGCCAGGTAGTGGATGAGCATACCCGCATCAGTATTATTTCCCGCTGCATTAATCCGTATACAGAGCAGGATGATTATATGAAGCTGGCAGAAAATCCGGATTTCCGGTTTATTGTTTCCAATACCACGGAGGCGGGGATCGAATTTGTACCGGACAACCGGTTTGAGGATAAGCCGGCCAGATCGTTTCCGGGTAAGCTGACACAGCTTCTTTACAAACGGTATCAACTGGGTCTGCCCGGCTTTATCGTGCTTTCCTGTGAGCTGATCGATCATAACGGTGAAGAGCTTTTGAAATGCTGTAAACAGTATGCAGAGCTTTGGGGGCTGGAAGAAGGCTTCGGTACATGGCTGGATGAGGAAAACGATTTCTGTTCCACACTGGTGGACCGTATCGTAACCGGTTTTCCCAGAGAGGAGCATGCGGCCCTTTGTGAAAGGATCGGAGAGCAGGACAATATGATGGATACGGCGGAGATTTTTCATTTGTGGGTGATCCAGGGCAATCATGAAGATGAGCTGCCTCTGCAGAAAGCGGGCTTTCATGTGATCTGGACGGATAATGTGGATCCTTATAAGAAAAGAAAGGTGCGGATTTTAAACGGCGCCCATACTTCTATGGTATTGGGAGCGCATCTGTACGGGCTGGAAACAGTGGGAGAGTGCCTGAAGGATGAGAAAGTATCTGCACTTTTGAAGAAGTGTATCTTTGAGGAGATTATTCCCACCATTGGGGATACAGAGGACAACCGGGCGTTTGGCGGGGCAGTGCTGGAGCGGTTTTCCAATCCGTTTATCCGGCATCTTCTGCTGTCCATAGCCCTGAATTCTGTCTCCAAATTCAAGGCAAGAGTACTGCCTACCATTCTGGAATACAAAGAACAGAAAGGCAGCTATCCTCAGGCGCTGGTATTTTCCCTGGCAGCTCTGATCGCATTTTATCGGACGGATGATGCAAATGACGGCGAAGAAATCATGTCGTTTATGAAAGCGGCTCCGGTTGCGGAGATTTTGAAAAGAGAGGACTACTGGGGTGAGGATTTGACAGCTCTTTTGCCGGATGTGGAAAGATGGTATGGGCTGATTGAGAATGCCGGTATGGACAAAGCGTATGATGCGATACTGGCGGCAGAGGAATAGAATATGCAGGATTTTATAATGATTCATCCATCGGATAAAGTGGCGGTGGCGCTGCGTCCTTTGGAACAGGGTATGACACTTCAGGTCGGGGACGTAGGTGTGGAGCTTTTGGAGGAGATCCCCCAGGGACATAAATTTGCACTGACTGATATGGAGGCAGGAGAGCCGGTAATCAAATACGGCGCACGGATCGGATATGCCAAAGAGGCTATCAGAAAGGGTGCCTGGGTGCATGTGCACAATCTGAGAACCGCACTGGGAGAAGTGCTGGAATATCAGTATGAACCGGATTACAGACCGGTGGAGATGCAGGAAAGCGCTGTATTTCAGGGATATAAGAGAGCGGACGGGCAGACCGGCATCCGGAATGAAATATGGATTCTGCCTACGGTAGGCTGTGTCAATTCCGTGGCCCGTGCCATTGAGACAAGAGCCAGGTCGGAATATGCATTGGGAACGGGCGTGGAGGACATCATCGCTTTTCAGCATCCTTACGGCTGTTCCCAGATGGGGGAAGATCAGGAAAATACGCGGAAAGTGTTTGCGGATATGATCCATCATCCCAATGCCGCCGGTGTGCTGGTCCTGGGGCTGGGCTGTGAAAACAGCAACATACCGGTTTTGATGGAGTATATCGGGTCCTATGACGCGAAACGTATCAAATTCCTGCAGTGTCAGGATGTGGAAAATGAAATAGAAGAAGCGCTGGGGCTGATCGGACAGATCTATGAAGAGGCAAGAGGCGACAAACGTACCTGCTGCCCGGCATCTGATCTGGTCATTGGTATGAAATGCGGCGGTTCCGACGGACTTTCCGGTATCACGGCCAATCCGGTGGTAGGTGCGTTTTCTGATCTGCTGATTGCGCAGGGAGGAACGACCATTCTGACAGAGGTGCCGGAAATGTTTGGGGCAGAAACCCTTCTGATGAATCGGTGCAGGGACGAAAAGACCTTTCAGGCGACTGTGGAGCTGATCAATGATTTTAAAAATTATTTTATCCGCCATGATCAGACGATTTATGAGAACCCTTCTCCCGGTAATAAAAAGGGCGGTATTTCCACGCTGGAGGATAAATCGCTGGGATGTACCCAGAAATCCGGCTCTGCTCCGGTATGCGGTGTACTGCAGTATGGGGAGCGGGTAAAAGAAAAAGGGCTGAATCTTCTTTCCGCACCCGGCAATGATCTGGTGGCGTCTACGGCTTTGGCAGTATCCGGTGCGCAGATGGTGCTTTTTACTACAGGAAGAGGCACACCCTTTGCCACATTGGTACCGACGATGAAGATTGCTTCCAATACTGCCCTGGCTGACTTTAAGGCGGACTGGATAGATTTTAATGCAGGCAGGATTGTGGAGAGTAAGACGATGGAAGAAGCGGCGCAGGAGCTGTTTGCACTGGTACTGGATACGGCATCGGGCCGGAAGGTGAAGTCCGAAGCAGCCGGTTTTCATGATATTGCGATTTTTAAACAGGGTGTTACCCTGTAGCCTGTTATATATACAGGCCCGCAGACACAGGCTGCAGGCTGCGTTCTGTGTCTGCGGGGCTGTCTGCATCTATGGAGAAAAGCCGTCAATATAGACAAAAACCAAAGGATAAATTAGGTAAAATGGGAGAAGATGACAGGGGAAGAAATATAGTTACTTGACAGGAAATAAAAACCTTTTATAATAAAAGGTAAGAATTTCACATTATGGAATATAGTTTCATTATACGAAACTTCAGAAATTCATAGATTCAAAACACATAAAAATCGGACTTTACAATGGTGAGAAAGGACTTGAATCAAAATGAAAGATAAATTTTCATTGGAAGGCAAGGTTGCGCTGGTGACAGGTGCGGCATATGGAATCGGCTTTGCCATAGCGGAAAGTTATGCAATGGCAGGGGCACGGATCGCATTCAACTGTCGTTCTCAGGCACATCTGGATCAGGCTCTGGAGGCTTACAGGGCAAAAGGGATCGAAGCGAAGGGATATCTTTGTGATGTGACGGACGAAGAACAGGTGGTTTCCATGACAGAGGATATCGGGAAAACTCTGGGGCCAATTGATATTCTGGTGAACAATGCAGGGATTATCAAACGGATTCCCATGACAGAAATGTCGGTGGAGGATTTCAGACAGGTAATCGATATTGATCTGAACGCAGCATTTATTGTTTCCAAAGCTGTGCTTCCCAAAATGATGGAAAGACGAAGCGGAAAGATCATTAATGTATGTTCCATGATGAGTGAACTGGGACGGGAGACTGTGTCTGCCTATGCAGCGGCTAAGGGGGGACTGAAAATGCTCACCAGAAATATTGCCTCTGAATATGGCGGCTATAATATTCAGTGCAACGGTATCGGTCCGGGCTATATTGCCACACCCCAGACAGCGCCGCTGAGAGAAAAGCAGCCGGATGGCAGCAGGCATCCCTTTGACAGCTTTATCATTGCCAAGACACCGGCAGCCAGATGGGGGACACCTGAGGATCTGATGGGTCCGGCGCTGTTTCTGGCATCGGAGGCATCGGATTTTGTAAACGGACAGATTCTTTATGTGGACGGCGGTATTCTGGCTTATATTGGAAAGCAGCCATAGAGCAGGCGGAAGTCAGATTCGGGAAAAGCGCTGCAGACTGTCCGGATGGCAGATCTGCAGTATAAAATATAGAGTTCAGAGATAAGATAAAATTCAGGAGGACAAATCATCATGGCAAAAAAAGTAGTTACATTTGGAGAAATCATGCTTCGCCTTGCACCGGAAGGATATTACCGCTTTGTGCAGGCCGAAACTCTGGGAGCGACTTATGGCGGCGGAGAAGCCAATGTGGCCGTGTCTCTGGCAAATTACGGGTTTGATGCATATTATGTAACCAAGCTGCCCACCCATGAAATCGGTCAGGCGGCTGTCAATTCTCTGAGAAAATACGGTGTCAATACAGAATACATTACCAGAGGCGGCAAAAGAGTCGGTATCTATTTCCTGGAAAAGGGTGCGTCCCAAAGACCTTCCAAGGTGATTTATGACAGAGCAGGTTCTGCAATCGCTGAAGCCTCCGGGGAGGACTTTAACTGGAAGGAGATCTTTGCAGGTGCGGAATGGTTCCATTTTACAGGTATCACGCCCGCTCTGAATGATGAAGTGGCTGTTATCTGTCTGGATGCCTGCAAAGCGGCAAAGGAAGCCGGAGTTAAGATTTCCTGCGACTTGAATTACAGAAAGAAACTTTGGAGCAAAGAAAAAGCCGGACAGGTGATGGGCGAGCTCTGTGAATATGTGGATGTATGCATTGCCAATGAAGAAGATGCAGCGGATGTATTCGGAATCCATGCATCCAATACAGACGTTACCACCGGCAAGGTGAACAAAGAAGGCTATAAAGATGTGGCAAAACAGCTTGCTGACCGGTTTGGCTTTGAAAAAGTGGCGATTACACTGAGAGAGTCTCTTTCAGCCAATGACAATAACTGGTCCGCCATGCTGTATGACAAGGGCGAGTATTTCTTCAGCAAGCAGTATAAAATGCACATTGTAGACCGTGTAGGCGGCGGCGACAGCTTCGGCGGCGGCCTGATCTGCGCCACGCTGCAGGGATATGAGTCTCAGCAGATCATTGAGTTTGCAACGGCTGCTTCCTGCTTAAAGCATACCATTGAAGGCGATTATAATATGGTTTCTATGGATGAAGTGCTGACACTGGCAGGCGGAGACGGTTCCGGAAGAGTACAGAGATAATAAACAGCAGAAAATAATATCCCCACAAAAATCATCCTGTGGGGATATTTTAATTCATGACAATAAGTAGTTGATGGGGTATGCTTTTTGGTCAGTTTACAGATCGGGATGATAACCCAGCTCTCCTGACAGTTTACCGGCCACTTCCAGAAGCAGGGAAGAGAGTTCGGGAATCCGTTCATCCGGCATACGGAAGATCGGAGCAGAAATGCTGATGGCATATTCTGCACTCCCTGTATAGTCATTGATGGCTGTGGCAATGCAGCGCACACCCATTTCATTTTCTTCATTGTCCAGGGAGTAACCACAGATGCGTACCTGTGTCAGTTCCCGGATCAACTGCTCTGCATCCAGGATGGTATGTTCGGTTTTGGGAGATACCTGACACTTAGCCAGAATATCACGGATTTCAGATTCAGGCAGACGGGACATGATAGCCTTTCCGACTCCGGTGCAGTACAGAGGGCTGATCATACCCACAAAGGAGGCCATTTGGATGGAACGGCCTGTGTTGGCAGGCTCCAGCTTCTGAATATAACAGATATTATTGTCAACGCGTTTTACAAGATGGACTGTTTCATAGGTTTGTTCCATCAGATATTTCAGATAGGGTTGGGAAAGGGAAAGGATGTCAATCTGTTTCAGAACCTTGCCGGATACATTTACGATTTTTAATGTCATATGATATTTCAGAGATACTTCATCCTGTCTGACATATCCCATATAGATCAGGGAATTTAAAAGGCGATGTACGGTACTCTTATTGAGATTCAATTGGTGGCTGATCTCTAAAAGACCGCAGGGACCTTCCTCGGCCAGCATTTCCATGATCTGAAATATTTTTCCTGCGGATTGAACCGGATTGTTTTTTTCTGTGTCCATAGGGGATTCCTTTCCGGAAAGCGGTATCTGTGCACTTTGGGCACTGACTTCGGCGTCCTGATTCTGTATAATATTATAATGGAAAGTATACGATTTGAAAACGGGAAAAATTTGATATTCTTGTATCATCACGAAGGAGGAAATTACCATGAAAGCGTTGCGCGATCAGACATATGGCAGAAGGGAAATTCTGCAGGAAGAAAAAGAATTTATTTTTGTCGCAGATGACGGGACAGAAGAGAGGGTGATCAATTTATATCCCATGATGCAGTATCAGAAAACAGAAGGATTCGGCGGCGCTCTGACAGACGCAGCCGGTTCTGTATTTGCATTGCTGAATGAGACGCAAAAAGATACCATGCTTGGGACATACTTTGATCCGGAGGAAATGAACTATCAGATGGTCCGGATTCCGATTGACAGTTGTGATTTTGCCACACATATGTATGCGGCGGATGATGTGGAAAACGATGGGGCGTTTACCCATTTTTCATTCACTGATGTGGAACAGTATATTCTGCCGCTTCTGGATGCGGCGGAAAAGCGGGCTGGGAGAAAGATACCGATTATGCTTTCTCCCTGGTCGCCGCCAGCGTATATGAAAACCAACGGAGAGCGGAAACATGGAGGTTCTCTGAAACAGGAATATTATGGCGCATGGGCGGAGTATATCAGCCGCTATATCAAAGAGTACAGGGACAGAGGGTATGTGGTCAGCCGTCTTTCCATTCAGAATGAGCCTAAGGCAGTACAGACCTGGGATTCCTGTGTCTATACGGCAGAAGAGGAAAAACGGTTCCTGCGGGACTATCTGTACCCGGTTTTGCAGAAGAACGATCAGGGGGATATTAAAATCTTTATTTGGGATCATAACAAAGAGCGGGTGTTTGAGCGTGCCTGTGCTTTGATTGATGATACGACAAATCCGATGATTGCCGGTGTGGCATTTCATTGGTACAGCGGCGATCATTTTGATGCATTGTCTATGATCCGGGAGCGTTTTCCGGGCAAAAAACTGATTCTTTCGGAGAGTTGTCTGGAATTTGGCAAATATGAAAAGGAAGATGGCTGTGTCAACGCCGGCAGACTTGCTCACGATATGATCGGCAATCTGAATCATGGTATGAATGGTTTTTATGACTGGAATGTATTATTGGATGAAACCGGAGGGCCGAACCATGTGAATAATCTGTGCGATGCTCCTTTTTTGTATGACAGGAAAAGCGGTGAATTAAAGGAACGGTATATTCTGGCATATTACCGGCATTTTGCCCGGTTTATCAAGCCGGGGGCTGTCCGCATCGGAAGCAGTTGTTATACGTCGGAGCTGGAAGTAACTGCATGGAAAAATCCGGATAGTACCATTGTGTTCCTTGTATTGAACCGGACAGAGCATTCCCATACCTATACACTGCGCCTGCAGGGTGAAATGATAACGGATACGGCCAGACCATATTCGATCACCAGCAGCGTGATCACAGAGCAATAGAAAGTATAGTTCACTGATTTTTTTCATGAAAAATAAAAGTCGGAAAATCTTAAAGTCCGGTAAAAAAGGGAGCGGCATACCAATGATATGTCCTCCCTTTTGATTCGTGATAACAGCAAGTTGGTGCAGTGTGCCTGCCATTGCTTTAATTGTGTATTCAATATGGTTGCCATCGCCGCGTTTGTGCTCTTACAGATGCTGTATCATATGTTCCACCAGTCTGGCAGAGTGTTCTGCTGCTGCCTTTTCGAAGGCGGGATAGTCCATATGAGCGCTGTCATCCGCTTTGTCGGAGATGGCGCGGATAATAACAAACGGAATATGATTCAGCCATGCGGCATGAGAAATGGCGGCTCCCTCCATTTCTGTACAAAAGCTGCCGGGAAAGTGTTTCAGGATGTTTTCTTTGACCTGAGGGCTGGATACAAACTGATCTCCGCTGACGATCCTGCCTTCAAATACCTTGATTTCAGGATTTACGATTTCGCAGGAGGATCTGGCCCGGGAAATCATTCCGGAATCTGCGGCAAAAGTCAGAGCGCCGAGCTGGGGTACTTCTCCCAGAGGATATCCGAAGCCGGTGGCATCCACATCGTGATAGAGCGTATCTGTGGAGACAACAATATCACCGATGTCTATGGCGGCATTCAGAGAGCCTGCCACACCGGTATTAATCACATGTGTAACATGAAAGATGTCGGCTAAGATCTGTACGCACATACCTGCATTGACTTTTCCGATGCCGCTTCTTACCACAACGACAGGAATCTGATGCAAAGTGCCTTCCAGAAAGGTCATGGAAGCCTTTTCCATAGTTTGGGTGATCTGCATATGGCTTTTCAGCGTTTCCACTTCGATTTCCATCGCACCAATAATTCCGATTTTATGCATGAGAGTTCTTCCTTTCTTATTCATCCTTTTCCGGATAAATCAAATGTGCGTCGTCGATATGGTACAGCGTATTTTCCAGATAGCGATTGGCCACATATTTGGCCATATCCACATTGTGGTCCAGATAATTGCCGCAGTCCATCGGGGCGGCACCGGGCAGTTCACCTTCAAAATCGCGGACAAACTCAAACATACCTGTGATAAACGGAACAATCTCTTTGGAATCCAGATCCCCTGCCATCAGAAGATAGCAGCCTGTACGGCAGCCCATAGGACCGAAATACACGATCTTATCTTTCCAGGTTTCGTCGTTTCTGGCATAGGTGGCGCATAAATGCTCCAGTGTGTGCATCTCTGCAGTATTCATGCAGGGTTCATCATTAGGGGAGGTCATACGCAGGTCAAATGTGGTGATTGTTGTTCCCCCATAGGTATCTTTTCTGGATACATAGATACCCGGCTGCAGTTTTACATGATCGATGGTAAAGCTGGCTATTTTTTCCATTTTATATATCTCTCCTGTTCTTTTATTTATGACAATGGAAAGTTCAAAACGCACTTTCCATTGACGGGTTGCCAGTTGTTACTGTTTTTCAAGATACCGGGCGCGGCCAAAGCCAAGAATCATCAGAAACAATGGTCTGAAAAGTACCAGCCCCAGCGTAAAGCTCACACCGCGGCCGAAAGCCTTTGACAGTTTGTAATCCCGGATAAAGGAAATAGTATACCCAATCAACAGCAGGATGACGATAATCAGGATCAGAGATCCTTCGGTTATACGGATAAGAAAGTAGCCGGATGAACGGCAGAGCAGCCAGGGCCAGAACATGGGAACGCTGCGGGCAATCCGGAAATCCATATAGTCGCTGTACAGTGGAATCAGACTTTTCCATCCTGCCTGGCCTGCCTTATGATAGAGCTTCCATTTTCCTGCTGCAGAAAGAAGTGTAAGGATATTAATACTGATGACGACCAGCCAGAAGATCAACAGGACTGTTGCAGGTATAAATTCTGTAAGTGTCATAAATATTTCCTTTTCTCTTATGTAAGTTTAAAATTATGATACAAAAACTGAGAAGAAAAGTCAAATCATACCTTAAAC
>VSOB01000046.1 GCA_009774625.1 Lachnospiraceae bacterium | reverse complement strand
TTCAGACTTCATATAGTACGTTCTAGTGGGCTCTTAGATTTGGATAATAGACTTATTCGACACCATACACCACCAAATAAAGTGCTTATTCTCCCAAAAATCTCCTCATTTCTACACCGGCAGACTCTCCTCCACACAAAGCGCCCCATACCCTACCATCTCATTCGGAAATTCCTCAAACCCTGGCAGTTCCTTCGCCCCTTTCTGCAGATACGCTTTCACCTTCTGTCCATACAGATACGCGTCATTGCCCATCACGATGCCCCACTCCATCAGTAGGGCAGCGGCCCCGGTTACAAACGGCGTTGCAAAGGAAGTGCCTGTCACCGCATCCCGGCCGCCTCCGGCCGCCGCCGATACGATTCCCACGCCCGGCGCCACCAAATCCGGTTTACTCTGTATGATCCCCAGCCGCTCTCCCGCATCCGCCGCAAAAAAATATCCTCTGCCGGAAAAATCCGCATAGGCCAGGTCGGATGTACGATATGCCCCTACAGTAATGGCTCTGGAAGCAGTGGATGGGATGGTCAGTGTGGTATCCGGCGTGGCCCGGTAAAATCCGGTGCTGTCTCCGATGGCCGCCCGACTGGGAAGGTACATACTGAAATTGCCGGTCACGATACGGACCGGTTCCAGCGTAAAAGACCAGATTCCGCTGTTTACAAATCTGTCTGTCGGCAGAAAATCCAGATAAATCTCCTGCTGCGGCGAATATGGAGTGGGTTCGCCGATATACAAAAGTATCTCTGTCTCTTCCATCCGGATACGGTGCATACGCTCCTTGCCCGGATCGTCCGTGGAAAACAGGGCAGTCCGTCCTCCCGGCGATGTCAGTGTGATGCGGAAAGTATCCGCATAATTTTTCCAGATCTGCACACTGAATGCGCCTTCATAGCTGCCCACTGCCAGCTCCACCTTCGTTTCCTCCAGCGCATTGCCTGCCATATGCCCTCTGGCCGCGCCTTCGTTTCCGCTCCCCACACAGATCACACACCTGCCCGCCTCAGAGGCATTGTCCAGAAACCGCTCCAGAAGGGAAGTCCCGTCATGAGATCCGTAAGTATTGCCGAAACTGATGTTGACCGCGATGGGCCTTTGAAACAACAGCGCCTTTTTGACCAGATAAGTAACCGCCCGCATCAGCTCCGTAGTCCTGGGAAAGGAGTCCCTCGCCGGGGTTCCCAGCTTTACGATCAGCAATTCACTTTCCGGAGCCATCCCCTCTTCCCCTCCTGCAATACCGGCCACTGCCGTTCCATGTCCGCTTACATCCCGTACCGGCAGACTTCTTCCGGCGCCTCCGTTTTCCTCCTCTGTCAGTGCGGCGTTGATCCGGTCCGCCGTAAATTCCACTCCTGTCAGAAATCCTTCCGGCGGCTCCCATCCCTTCTCTGCATCCGGCACAAGACTCTGATCCCAGATCGCGGCAATCCTGGTACTCCCGTCCGCATTTCTGAAATCCGGATGGCGGTAATCGATTCCAGAATCCGCAATACCGATCAGCACGCCTCTGCCGCTCAGATAAGGCGGACGTATGGTAACAGGCAGGACACAGGAAGCCTGCTTGCCTGCAAATACCTGAAAATACAATCGTTTCGGCTTTTCCACATATTCTATCTCTTCTATTTCTGACAGAACTGTCATTCTGCTCTCCGGTACTGTCAATATGGCATACCCTGCCAGCAGCAGCTCCACTCCGATGGAAAGCTCTTCCAAAAAAAGAAGGTCACCGTGATATTTCACGATGACCTCCCAGATCCTGTCCTGCGGATCAAATCCCACCTCCAGGATCTCTGATTTTTCCCGCTCTTCCGGCGTCGCTTCCAGCGCCGCATTTAATAACAGCTCTAACTTTTCCGACATAACTTCCCTGTCTCTTTTTTATCAGAATATGCATCATTTCCTGCAGCGTTCAGGCAACCTTCCCAAATCATTTTTTGCACTGCCGACGCTTTACTTTGTCAGCATCAGCATGATCTCATTGCTCCTTGCCACAAATTTTGCCATCGCTTCCGGCTCCAGAGGCGCATGCTGCAGCATAGCCAGGTCGTAAAGCTGCTCGCACATCATCTTCACATGGTCGCCGTCCTGATGTTCCAGCACATATTTTACAAGGGGATGACTGCTGTTCAGAATCAGCGTTTCGCCTTCCTTACCCCCGAACATATTGGCATCCATGCCAGGCATTGCATACATCTTCATCATATCCTGCATCCGTCTGCTTTCCTCAGACAGTGTAATCATGGAAGAAATCTTTTTATCCTTCAGCTTCTCCACCGTTACCTTCAGGCCGTCCTTTTTCAAAGCCTTTTTAAACAGCTTACCGATGGACTCTGCCTGCTCTTCCATCTCCCTGGCCGCCTTTTTACTGGTTTTCGCTTTAAACGTATCTGTCAGATCTGCGTCGATCCTCTGGAACTTGATACCTTCATTTTTCGCTTCCAACTGAGAAATAAAAGGCTGGTCAATGTTGTGGGTCAGGATCACCGCATCCATGCCCGCCGCCTTGAACATCCGGATATACTGTCCCTGCTGCTGCTCATCGGTCACATAATAAATAACCTTTTCTTTCTGTTCTTCCTCTGCTTCTTCCGATTCTTCCAATTCTTCTATCTCTTCGTCATCCGAAACGATTTCTGCTTCCACACGCTCTCCGTTTTCATCGGTTGCGGTGCTGGCAGCGGTCTCTTCCCCTTCTTCCGGCTCCTGCCCTGCATTTTCTGCATCGCGCTCTGCCGTCTTATCCTCAGCGGCCGCTTCTGTTTCTTTCACTTCATCGGATGCACTGCCGCTTTCACCGCCGCCCTCAGACGGTGCGTCCGGGTCGGATTTGCTTACTTCCAGGCATTCCGGCAGTGTCAGATAATTGCCGTCCAGGTTTTTAAACAGAATATAATCCGTCATCTTTTCACAGAACTTGTCATCCTTCAGGCAGCCAAACTTGATAAAGGGACTGATGTCATCCCAGTATTTCTCATACTCTTCCTTTTCTGTCTTGCACATGCCGGACAGTTTGTCCGCCACCTTTTTGGAAATATAGTCCGATATCTTTCTGACGAAGCCGTCATTCTGCAACGCACTTCTGGATACGTTCAGAGGCAGGTCCGGGCAGTCGATCACACCCTTAAGCAGCAGTAAAAACTCCGGAATCACTTCCTTGATATTGTCCGCAATAAATACCTGATTGTTGTACAGTTTGATGGTTCCTTCTATGGACTCATATTCCATATTGATTTTGGGGAAATATAAAATCCCCTTTAAATTAAACGGATAGTCCATATTCAGATGGATCCAGAACAAAGGCTCTTTATAGTCCAGAAATACCTTCCGGTAAAATTCCAGATATTCCTCTTTCGTACATTCATTCGGATGCTTTGCCCAAAGCGGATTTGTATCATTCATCAGCTCCGGCCGCTTCCTGATTTTGAGTCTGACCGGATCTTCCTCTTTTTCCGGCTGAATCGTTTCCACGACCGTATCGCTGTCCAGCTTTTCATCCTCATTGATCGTCTGGGTATCTTCCGTATCTGCTTTGGACAGATAGATCTCTGTCGGCATAAAAGAGCAGTATTTCTGAATGATGCTTCTTGCCTCATATTCATTGCAGAATTTCAGGCAGTCTTCATTGATAAACAGGGTGATCTTTGTACCGGCCTGATCCATCTCACCCTCATCCATAGTAAACTGAGTGCCGCCGTCACATTCCCAGTGTACAGGCGCCGCCCCCTCCCTCCAGGAAAGGGTATCGATGTGCACCTCATCCGCCACCATAAATGCAGAATAAAATCCCAGACCAAAATGTCCTATGATCTGATCCTCGTTGGTCTTATCCTTATACTTCTCAATAAAATCCGCCGCACCGGAAAACGCGATCTGGTTGATGTATTCTTCCACTTCATCTGCGGTCATCCCCAGTCCGTTGTCCACAAAAGTCAGCGTTTTCTTCTCCGGACTTACTATCACATCCACTCTGGCCCGATAGTCCTCAGGCAGAGTATATTCTCCCATCATGTCCAGCTTCTTTAATTTGGTAATGGCATCACAGCCGTTGGAAATCAGTTCCCGGAAAAAAATATCATGGTCGGAATACAACCACTTTTTTATAATCGGGAATATGTTATCACTGTTGATTGACAGATTGCCTTGTCTTGCTGCCATATTTTTTTCACATCCTTTCTGCTTACCTTCGATTGTAAGTCCCTCTGACCCAGAAGTCAAGAAAAAATTAGCACTCATTTAATATGAGTGCTAATAATATGAAAAAAATATTGAATTTCCGGGAATTTTTCATTTCTAAAATTTTTGTAAACTTACCGCAGACTGCCTTTCTGCACTGTAACCGCCAAGTCAATCCGGGCTTTCCGGACCGCTGCTTTTTATGGCTTTCACCTGCGGGACATATTAAAATTTTTCCGGCGCACCCACTCTCTCGTACTTTAAAAACACATATTCCAGGTCAAAATAGGTCTGTTCCTCACTGTCCTGCGTAATCTGCCACTCAGACATCCGATCCAGATTCGGAAAATACCGGTCCGCCTCATAGCTGCGGTCGATCTTCGTAATATGCGCCGTATCGCAGTAGGGCAATAGCTGCTGATAAATGCTTTCGCCGCCTGCGATATAGATGTCCTCAGAGTCATATTGCTTCAGTTCTTCTCCCAGCTCTTTCAGGGAATGCACCACAAGACCGTTTTTAACCTGCAGCTTTGTATCCCGTGACAAAATGATATTTTTGCGGCCCTGCAGCGGCATCCCCTGAGGAAATGTCAGAAGCGTCCGATGTCCCAGCACGATCACCTTTCCCATCGTCTCTTCCCTGAAAAATTTCTGGTCATTGGGTATCCGCACAAGAAGCTCATTTTTATTGCCGATCGCCCAGTTATTGTCCACTGCCGCAATGATATTCATACCCCTTCTCCTGTCTGAAACCGTCTTTTGCTCAGTCTCTGTCCCATTTATCGCAGAGCGAATTGATCTGATCGGTAAATTTCGTCAGATCTTTGTTCGTTCCGCCTTCGTTTCTCCGGATCACGCCCAGCAGCCTCTGCCCTGCCGCCAGCAGACGTTCAAAAATATCGCCGGCTCTTGTTTTCTTCTTAACCGGCACAGGTTTGGCAGCATATTCGCACGTATTGGTCAGCAGATCGTACCGGGTGCCGCTGTAAGGCGCAGAAGCGGTATATCCGTGCTCCTTTTCCAGACACTCCCGGAACTCCTCGCAGATACTGTCCTCTCCATGCACCACAAAGACCCGCTTCGGTTTCTGGATAAATCCGCCGATCCATTCCAGCAGCCCGTTCTTGTCTGCATGGCCGCTCATGCCGGCCAGCTTGGCAATTCTGGCTCTCACTGTTATGGTTTCACCGAACAGCCGGACCTCCTCCGTGCCGTCCACAATGACCCTGCCCAGAGTTCCCACAGCCTGATAGCCCACAAACAGTATCGTACATTCCGGTCTCCACAGATTATGCTTCAGATGATGACGCACCCGCCCTGCATCACACATACCCGATGCCGACAGAATCACCTTGGGCGTCTCATCAAAATTAATCATTTTGGATTCTTCGCTGGTGATGGAAAGATGCAGCCCCGGAAACTGAATCGGATTGATACCCTGATTGACCAGCGCCATCGCCTCCTCATCAAAGCAGGTATAAATATTTTTATTGAAGATTCCGGTCGCTTCCACTGCCAGCGGACTGTCCACATAGACAGGGAAATCAGGATAATTTTCCACCAGCCGATCCGCTTTGATCTTTCTGAGGAAATAGAGCATCTCCTGGGTCCGCCCCACTGCAAAGGAAGGAATCACCACATTGCCGCCTTTGGCAAAGGTTTCGCTTAAAATCCTGGTCAGCTCCATCACATAATCCGGTTTGTCCAGGGAATGCACCCTGTTGCCGTATGTAGATTCCATCACCACATAATCCGCTTCCTCCGTCACCTTAGGATCTTTGATCAGCGGCTGGTTTTTGTTTCCGATGTCTCCGGAAAAGACAATCTTTCTCTGCTGTCCCCCTTCTTCCAGCCAGATCTCAATACTGGAGGACCCTAAAAGATGTCCGATATCGGTAAACCGGAGCTGGATCCCTTCACACAGATGGATCACCGTATCATAATGACAGGGTACAATACACCCTATGATACCGTCTGCATCTTCCATCGTATAGACCGGTTCTTCCACTTCCAGTTTCGCATGACGCTTGGCTTTCCTGCTCTTCCATTCCGCCTCCTGCATCTGGATATGGGCACAGTCACGCAGCATAATACTGCACAGATCCGCACTGGCATCCGTCATCAGTACCCGTCCCCGGAATCCTCTTGCATACAGAAGCGGCAGCATACCGGAATGATCGATATGCGCATGCGTCAGCAGCACATAATCAATCAGACATTCTTCTATGGGAAGCGGTGCATTCTCATACACCTTGACCCCCTGCTCCATCCCATAATCAATCAGTATGTGCTTCCCGCACGCCTCCAGATAATGACAGCTCCCTGTTACCTCATGGTCCGCCCCGATAAACGTTAATTTCATATAACCCCGCCTTTCCCAACTGTCTCTGTGTTTACATTTCCTGTCATACTCCTTCCCGGTTTTACGCTTCCCCATGCCTGCTTTTCCAGCGCCGATATCCGTTTCTGTGTGGCTGTGTAAATGATGATCCCATCTATAAAACCGATAAAAGGATGCAACTGCAGGACTGCATGGAGCCAGGCAAAACCGACACTCTTCTCTTTTTATATAGTATCATATTCTGCCCCAAAAGGCCATGTTTATCTGAAAAGCATCGCCTGCCTGCGCACCACGGCCAAGAGCCCATACAGGATGAGCAGGTGCAGCGGATAAAACAGATAAAACCAGTACCGCCCTTTTCCGTTTCTTTGCACCTTCCCCATAGCATCGCCTGTGGCACATCGCCGGCTCCGACTGCCATTATAGAAAAGGATCAGCACAAATGCCGGCAGACTAAAAGGGCTTGCCCAAAACAGACAAAAGCCTGCCGCAGCAGCCGCAGTCCGGTAATGATGAAAAAAGTAAAATATACCGATCAGCCAGATACCACGATACGTATAATCAAGCCCCAGCCAATAAGCCAGACAACTGCCTGCCACAAATACAAACAGCCAGGCAGATGCGCCCAACCGCTTTCCCGCCTGTTCTGCCGCCTCCATCAGTATCAGACCCAGTAATAGCGTAAACAGCGTATTCTGCCGCCCCGGATACCAGAGCTGCCCATATACAGCCAGATCATAGGGAAGCTCCGACAACAGTGCAAATACAAACAACCGCAGCCTATACCGCCTTCTGTCCCCCGTATGAAAAAATCCTTCTGTCAGAAGGAAAGCAAACAGCGGAAAAGCCATCCTGCCCAGATTCCGCATCCATCCATATAATACATCCAGATCCGCCAACTGCTTTTCTGAAAACAGATTCACCCATGCATTCACATACCCTTTCAGCACAACGGCCGCCAGATGGTCAATCGTCATGGAAACCACTGCGATCCATTTCAGTCCGTTGCCGGTGAGGAACCGATACTTTGTCTGCATGGCAGAATGTTTTACAACTCCCATAAGCTGCCTCCCTTCCGCTTTTCTATCTTACCATACCCCCTGTCAGGATTCCACTATTGTCATGTTCGCTTCTGCCGATTGCATTCGTCCATATGCTGTGATAAGATATCAGATAATTTAACACAGATTACTGAAAACAAAATCATTACAAAACGAACCAAAAAAGGAAGCCATACCCATGAACCTCATAAACACCAACCCCATTTACAGCCGTATCTTCAAACTGGTGCTGCCCATCATCATTCAGAACCTGTTGAGCGCCGCCGTCAGCTCTGCCGATGTCATCATGCTCAATTATGTGGGGCAGACATCCATTTCCGCCGTATCGCTGGCCTCTCAGTATGCCGGCATCTTGTTTATGGTATTTTACGGCCTGGGGACCGGCGCCGCCATGCTGTGTGCCCAATACTATGGAAAAAGAGATTTCCGGGCCATTCAGGTCATCGAAGGTATAGCCCTCCGGTTCGTCCTGTGCATATCCCTGCTCTTTGCCGCAGCCGCACTGCTGATTCCCCGGCTGATGATGCAGGTTTTTACCAATGACCGGGATCTGATTGTGACAGGTGCATTGTATCTGCGTTTTATGAGCCTTGCATATCTGTGCTGGGGTATTTCCGAAATCTATCTGACAGTACTCAGAAGTATGGGAAGAGTCGTAATCAGCACCGCCATGAATGTACTGGCGTTTTCTTTGAATGTAATCCTGAACGCCGTATTTATTTTCGGCCTGTTTGGAGCTCCCCCTCTGGGAGCCGCCGGTGTGGCCATTGCCACTTCCTTATCCCGGCTCATACAGCTCCTGGCATGTTTGGCCGTATCTGCCAAAAGCCCTGACATCAAACTGGATTTCCGATACCTCTTTGTACGAAACAAAACACTTTTCTCAGATTTTATCAGACTGTCCCTGCCTGCTCTCGGCAACGACGTAAGCTGGGGCGTGGCATTTTCCATGTATTCCGTAATCATCGGACATCTGGGAACCGACGCAGTGGCCGCCAATTCCTTTGTGGTAGTGGTACGGAATTTCGGCACCATACTCTGCTTTGGCATCGCAAATGCAGGCGGGATTTTACTCGGAAATATCATCGGGGAAAACAAACTGGAAGAAGCAGGACATGCCGCAAAAGATCTGATGAAGCTGACAATTATCGCCGGCGCCGTCGGCGGAGGAATCGTCCTTGCCGCCATACCGCCGGTACTGCATTACGCCTCCGCCTCTCTTTCGGTACAGGCCATACAATATCTGAAAGTCATGCTTCTGATCAATACCTACTACATAATGGGAGCCGCGGTAAACACCACCCTGATCGCAGGTGTATTCCGGGCAGGCGGAGACAGTCGGTTCGGTTTTATCTGTGATACCATTGATATGTGGGTCTATGCCGTACCACTGGGATTTTTCGCAGCATTTATACTGAATCTACCGGTACTGTGGGTTTATTTTCTGCTCTGTACGGACGAATTTGTCAAATGGCCCTGGGTCATCCGCCATTACCGAAGCGGTAAATGGCTGCATAATATTACACGGGATCATTTGTTCGAAGAAACCGGAAACGGCACGCAGATATCCGGGTGATACGAAAAGTTTTAAAAATATGCGGCATGAAATGCAACACGCATGAAAAAGTGTGTGTCAGGGCGCACACTCGCGCCGGGGCGCGGCTGCGACAGCCGCCATTTCCCTTTTGCGCGAAGTGCGCATCCACCGGAGGTTGTTATTCATGACAATAGAAAGTTCCGCAGCGTGCTTTCTATTGTTATAAATAACAAAAGCCCTGCATCTATCTGCAAGGCTTTTTCAAAGCACGAGACGGGATTCGAAACTGAAAGTGCTCGAAAACTCAATAAAATCAAGGAGGAAAACAAGCTGTCTTCAAGGTGTCTTCAACTGTCCCTATCATTTCTAAAGCACATTATCATTGACCGCCGCATATTATCATGCTGCAATCAAATTGTATGATCGAAAAGAAAGCAGGATGCGGTTTTCCGAAGGTACCCTCTAGTCTCTACGAAAGAGGGTGATGCCCATGAGCGTGATGGAAGTTTTGACATTATTGCTTGTTATTTTCGCGGCATTGTCTTACATAAACAACCACAAAAAGAAATAGCATCCCGCCCTGAGAAGTTGGATGCTATTCTTGTATTATTCTTCACTGAGGGCACATCGGAAGATCAATTCCGATCGCCTTTCTAAGTAGATTATACATGAGGGCCGCCTGTTTTGCAAGCGGCTCTTTTTGCAGCCAGTCATTTTCAAAGATCATAATGCCGATGAGTCTGTCCATCCCTTTACCGTCAGGCACCTGTAAAGCAGGTGGGGATTGACTGACGCAGGGAAAGGAATCCGAAAGTGCCCCAAAACCCAATAAGATCAAGGAGAAAAGCGCCCTGTCTAAAATACACTTTATCCTCTAAAGCCTATTATCATTGAACACTTCATATTTTCATGCTACAATCAAATTGTATGATTGAAAAGAAAGCAGGATGCGATTTTCCGCTGGTTGCCCTCTAGTCTTTTACGAAAGAGGGTGGTGCTATGGACACAATGGAAGTTCTAACATTGTTGTTACTCATTTTTTCAGCACTGTCTTACATAGACAACCATAAAAAGAAATAAGCATCCAACACTGCCCAAAGTTTAGGATGCTTATTTCTTTATTAAGCTAACAACTGAGGGCGCATCGGAAGATCAATTCCGATCGCCTTTCTAAGTAGATTATACATGAGGGCCGCCTGTTTTGCAAGCGGCTCTTTTTGCAGCAGATCTTTTTCAATATTATACATTAACCAAAAATATTAAATGCCGCATTTCCCTATGTTACAATTAATCTGTATGATCGAAAAGAAAGCAGGATTTAGAAAATCAATTCCAATCGCCTTCCCAAAGAAAGGGGGTTAATAATAACCGGTCACTTCAGGATGCTGTACATAAATATTTGTGCCTGCGCTGTCATAATTTAAGTAATAAATAGTTACTACTTCGTTTCCCGGAAAATCTCCAACCCAATGTCCTTTTGCCGGATTCATCATAAGATAGCAATGCTCTACAATTCCTTCTTTTACCAGGTCAATGGCGAGATTAAAGCAAGCGGGCCTGACGCCGCTGCTGTTCTGCTTCTTCTGATTCATATATATAGGTATAATCACTGTATTGACGTATTCTATTTTTATCCTCGGCACTCGCCAATGTATTCAAAATTTCTTGCCTCATCGCCTGATAATACGGGTCGTTTCGCATATCCTGCCGGGTATATCCATACGCCGGTTCATCGGAGGACCAGTTCCACTCGTTCTCTCCTGGATTTAATTTATAATTGAATCCAACTGATAAGTAGCCGGCTCTCCAATAATTTTCATCTCCTGGCTCAATCAGAACAGAACCTTCTGCAGCACCTGTGTTTTGGGATTGTGCGCAAGCTCGACGTCCTTCCGCTTTTCCGAAATTCAGATAATGTTGATACAAAATGCTTTCATCCGTTCCATATACCGCTGCTACATCAAGATTCGCCTGTGCATAGTATTCTGCATCAAACACTGTCCCATCCGGCATTGTCTGAGGGCTCGCCGAAACTGTGAGCCCCGGTGACAACCCCAACCCCCCTAGCATCAACGCCACTATCATCTTTTTCTTCATTTTCCATCTCCCTGTCAGATCGTGCCCCCTTAGCTGCGCTTCCAGCTTTGCCAATACCTTCAGTATACTTTCTTCCATAATGCGTTCCCCCTTTAATATTTTTCTAAGGGCTGCGTATGTTCACAAGCCGCAGCCCTTTTCCTGCGCTTCTCACCCGGAATACCCCGGAGACAGGTTTCCCCTGCCCTCCAGAAATATTCCCGTGAGAACAAAACTGAGGTGTTAAATTTGCAGACACAAAAAAAACGGAAATGCTGATTTTCCAACATTTCCTCTTCTTTCAAAAGAGCACGAGACGGGATTCGAACCCGCGACCCTCGCCTTGGCAAGGCGATACTCCACCACTGAGCCACTCGTGCATATGATCCTTACATCCAACGGACAATTTATACTATACTACAGCTTCCGATTTTTGTCAACCATATCCAAAAAATTTTTCTGTTTTCTATTCCTATAATGTACTGCAGCACTTTATCCTGTATATGGCTTCCAGAGATTCCTGCACCTTTGCCTCCAGCTCCGGATTTCCCTGAATCCCGGCCAGCATTCCTTCATAAGCCGCTTTAACGCCTTCCTGTACATACAGCAGATCCGCTCCGTTCTGCCATGCTTCCAGACATGCCGCCCCAAGCGTTTCTTCCTCGCCGCTGACCATTGCCGTCACAAGCCCCTCCTCCGTCCGGTCTCCCAGCAGAGAAGGCAGTGTTACAGTGCGGAAAGTCCCTTCTCCCTTATCCGCAAATTCCATATTGATACCATATGTGGACAGATCCTCAGACAACATCTCCGATTCCTCATCCAATATCAGAAACAGTTGATATTTGCTCCTGGAAATGGTATCCATAAGCATCTGACTGAATTGCTCCTGGGACTGTACATTGGACGCCGCATATACCATCCCGCCGACCGGCAGTTCCGCCAGCGCCGCCTTTGTACTTTCTCCTGCCTTCAGGGCCACATCCACACCGGTCAGAGCCTCCGGTGTAGTCAGAAACAACCCTGCCACCCGGTCCTCCAGCGGCATGCCTGCAATGCTGGCATCCACCATTTCCGTCAGAAGGTCTTCCTCTGTATAGGTATCGACTTCTTCTATGGCTTCTTCTGTCTCATCCTGCCCTTCCTCAGCCATAGCCGCCATTTCTTTTTCCAGCTCCTTTTCATGACGCTTATCGGAAATCCACCCGGTAATAAACCGGCCCGCAAAAAATATACCGGCAGCAATTCCCAGAATCAAAATGCCCAGTGTAATATATGACAAAATCTGATTGCGAATCCTTCTCTGCCTTCTCAGCTCTCTGCTGGATACTCCCGATTTCTTTTTCTTTTTCGCCATATCATTTGTCCCCTCGCTGCTGATTTTTCTGCCCTTTTGTATACGTTTTTCGTCCGTTGTGTCAATTATACTTTATTTTCCCTTAGCACGCAACCATACAAACATTTATGATAAGAATCTCTGCATCTCTTACCTAACGGATTTCCGCTCCAAAACTCTGCACAGAAAGCGAAGGAAGTATGTTTTCATCCGAAACATACTTCCTTCTATACTACGCTGTCCAATGGATTGTACCTCCTTATTCTGTTCCATCCGTTCTTTCCAATTTTTTTATCTTTTGTACTTCTGTACAGCAGTGAGGTTCTTATGTAACTGCACTGAACTTTTTCTCTTGTACTGAAACGAATGCTTCTCTCTTGTACTTCCTGTTTCTTTTGTGCCTTACTTTTTAGTCTTTTGTGTTTTTACTTACGTTTTCGGTGGTCCGTACCTCGCTTTCCTTAGATTTTATCTATGTGAATGTTTCTCTTTTGTATGTCTTTATTATAGCAGGCTCTCGGAATTTGTCAACACATTTTTCTAAAAAAATATAAATTTTTACAATATTTTGTATTATCTGACATAAAAATCCATATTAATCAAAAATCCGTCAAACTGTCACGCGTATTCCGCGTATTACAAAAAGAAATTCCCGAAAACCTGCTCTGATTCTGCCGCGCCGGCCTAATGCAGCTCCAGTTCATGCCTGATCAGGTATCTGTTCTGCTGCAGCTTTTCTATGACCAGATTCAGATGGCAGGATTTGGCGCCCACTGTCCGCATTGCCTCGATCAGATATTCGTCCCGGTAGGATTCGTCATCATAGGCCGCTTCCCACTCCTGATAAAGCGCATCTCCTTCCAGCACCTTTTCAAAAGCATAGGAGCCGGAACCTCTCTCCAGAATTTCCGCAAAGCATTCATTATAATAATCAGGCAGGCTGCGCAAAATCTCGTCCTCCGTAAATCCTGCATCCGCACTGCTGCGCAGCCCCGCTTCTCCGTCAGCAGTATTGGTATTTCTGTATTTTTCTCCGCTGCAGGGAGGCAGATTGACTGCCAGTTCCTGTCTCACATGAGTATCGGCATAGTCCGCATCGGTTTTATTAAAATAGTCGTATGTCCCTTCCCCGGTATCATCCCATGTGGTATCCACATTATAATAGTCCTCTTCCAGCTTTACAATATTCCAGGCATGATCCTCTCCCGCATATCCGGTACAGTAGTAACAGGGAATCCCCAATTGCTGCATCAGATACTGGAACGCTCTGGCATAACCGGCGCACACCGATCTCCCATTGACCAGCGCACTGTATGCACTCTGGTTCATTTCCGCACTTTTCACATAATCCACCTGTTTCAGCAGCGTATCATGCACATATCGTTCCTTATCATAATCTGTCCCAAAGGTTTCTGCCTGTGAAAGAATCTCTGCTGCCGCACTTTCAAAAGCGGCGTTTTCCCGTTCCAGATTTTTGGCAGTCCGGTTAAACTGCAGATCAATTTCCACACACTGTCCGTTGCCCAGATGTTTGCAGGCATAGGAAGTTTCCAGCCAGAACAGCTCCGGATGATCGTTGTATACGGCTGAAATCACATCCCGCAGCTTCCGGGCCGTAATCGGTTCCACCGGGGCAAAAGCGGGCTGCAGCACCTGGGCATTGGCGTAGATCTGCCTGTAAATATGCTGACCGTTTTCATCCAGCATATTGTAATACGGATAAAACAGAGGAGCAAAGCTCAGGCCGTCGCCGGTCTCTCCGGTGCCCAGGCTGTCGATCAGCGCCTTCGCTTCTTCCTCTTCAATCTCACTGTCGTCTCCGGCTATCTCCTGATAACCGTTTTTTCCGGCCACCTCTTCCGGTACGGAAATATTGGATTTCTCAGGCGGTATGTATGATGCGGGCCTGGTTTCTCCATCGCTTTCCTCATCCTGTGCCTGCGCGGATTCCCCATTTTCTTTGTTTTCCTGATCTGCCTGGCCCGATACACTCTCCCGCACACCGGACAGCGCAGCCTTGCCGCCGTCGTCTCCGGCCTGTTCTCCCGACGGCGCCTCCCACTCTTCCTCAAACAACGCCTCAGCGATCTTGTCTGTCATTTCCGGCTTCCATGCACACAGAAACATCAGCGCCATAAGCAATGCCGACATCAGCATCAAAAGATATAAAATCCCTTTTAACAGTTTTTTCATCCTTTGTTCCTCTTACCCTTATCTCATCCATACTCTATGCCCTCAGCAAAAACAATAGAAGGCACCTTTCCCGATCTTTCTGTCATCATGGACGGCAACAGAATGAAACCTGGCTACCCCAGCTCCATTCCATTTTCTCTGACCAGAATCTGCACCAGCTTTTTCCCCAGGAAAGGCTTCAGCGCCTCCTGGGCCGCCTTTTCATCTTCCGTATGATGGCATCCGTCCGTTACCAGCAGGATCAGCTTGGATCTGGCATGGTATAATTTCAGATACTGATACAGCACCTCTGTTTTCTTCTCACAGCATATCTGTTCATACGCCTCGAAAAATCCGCTGACCAAAACGGTCATCATCGGGACCACGCTGTTTTGTATCTTCCCATCCCCCGACCAGTCTGTTATATTCAGGCGCACATTCCGGAACACCTCACTGTGCTGTTTCAGGCAGCGCAGCAGCGCAGGCACGCCTTCCTGTACAGAACCGGCAGGCAGGCTGTGATCCACGATCACCGTCATCTCCAGAACCGGCCCTGTGAAATTTCCTTTTATATGAAGGACTCTTTCAATCCGGTTATGAAACCGTTGGATAAAAACAGGGGACAGATTCATATTCACACACTTTCTATTACGACTCCATGTGCAATGCCCGGAACTGTTTTTCCTTCATTGAAGCTGGTCTTACTGAGCAGGGCGCCGGTAGGAATAAATAACACACGTTTCCATTTCTTTTCCTCCAACTGTTTCAATATATAAGAGGACAAAGTAACCGCCGCGCAGCCGCATCCGGAACCACCTGCATGGGTATCCTGCGTATTCGGGTCGTAAATTTCCATACCGCAGTCCAGAACATTGCTGGAAATATCATACCCCTTTTCTGCCACCAGGTCAACCAGCGCCCGCTGACCGATGGACCCCAGATCGCCGGTTATGATTTTATCATAGTCAGACGGTTGTCTGCCAAAGTCAATGAAATTCTGATAGACGACATTGCAGGCGGCGGGGGCCATACAGCAGCCCATATTCATGGAATCCTTCAGGCCGTAATCCACGATCTTTCCGGTGGTGATCCCGGTGATGGCCGCCCTGACATGTTTGCCCGGCTCCTTACCCAGTACAAACGCGCCGCTGCCCGTCACTGTCCAGGTGGCTGACAGCGGTCTCTGGCTGCCATACTCCAGAGGATTGCGAAATTCCTTTTCCGCACTGGCAAAATGGCTGGAGGTGACACAGATCACATTGGACGCAAATCCGCCGTCGATTGCCATAGAACCAAGGCTGAGCGACTCTCCGCAGGTGGAGCAGGCGCCGTACAGTCCGAATAAAGGAATCTCATATGCCATAATGCCAAATGAAGTGGCAATGGATTGGCCCAAGAGGTCGCCCGCAAAAAGATACTGAATTTCTTTGGTATCCAGACCTGCTTTTCCCATTGCCAGATACACTGCATCTTTCTGCAGACTGCTTTCCGCCTCTTCCCATGTATTACAGCCAAACAAATCGTCCTCACCGATCATATCGATCAGCTCCGCCAGAGGCCCTTCTCCCTCTTTCTTCCCCCCGATTGACGCACTGGCATTGATATAGACAGGCCGTTCATAGGCCACACTCTGCTTTCCCCGTCTCTTTCCCTTCTGCGCTGTTTTATCCTGTGATGCCATCCTCTCATCCCTTTCTGTCCCTTTTTTACAGAATAGGATTTCCGGCTTTGCAAAAGATTATGCAGGATAACACCATTGCTATTTCAGTGTTACGATACCTTTTTCCACCATCATGACCGGCTGATAAGACAGCTTGGCCTTACGAAGCCCCTCCGCCCCCGTATCCTCCTCCCGGTTGATATAAGGATAGCCGGAGCCTTCATGAGCCACAAACTGCTGGTTGATCATCGGATAAGCGCCCTGCACATCCGCATATGCCTTTTCGATATGAACGATAAAAACATCACCGCCGCCCGGCTCTCCCAGCGTAAATGCCACCACTCTCCCGCCTGCCCGGATCAAACCGCCTGTCAGGCCCAGTTCTTCCCTCATCTGCAGGGCGTTCAGGGTCACACAAAACTCCGCGCTCTTTTCCTCATCTTCATCACAGCCATTTAAAATACGCCATTCCTGAGCCATTTTCAGACATTCCGCCGTATTTTCGTCCGTGATGCTCTCATAACGCCAGTCCGGATTCATTTCCTTGAATTTATTGATATGATTTCTTTTTCCATGCAGCTTTTTGCCCGACAGGGTAATCAGTTTTTCCGATTCATATACATAATCCGCCACATCCCTGTCATATCGGATGGCAAACCGGCCCGGATACAGCGCTTCCAGCCGTTCATACTGCTCCTGCGATACCAGATGCATCTGGAACGCCCGGCCCTGTTCCTCAAAATATGCCATCAGCCCATCTATCGTCCCCTGCAGATCTCCCTGTCCAAGCGGGAAACTGACCGAATAAGTCTCTTTCTGTACCAGAAATACCAGCATCCCGTTCAAAACAGTATACACCATATCATAATGGGGCGCCCACAGATAATTATTGGCAAAAGCAGCTTCACAGTTCCGCAGCTTTTCATTCTGATAATACGACTGGATGATCTCCCGGTCAGCAAGCTCTATTTTTTTCCAGTTGATTTCCATAAGTTCCTCTTTTCTTTTGTTATCATAGTTTTTATTTACCCTCTGCCTGATACATGGCAGCACAGGCGGCTCTGCCGCCCGGCAACGCTCCCAGTATACCACGTTGGAAAAATTTTGCAAATCATCCCCTTATTTTTTCATTTTGGGGTTAAAAATCAGACTGGCCAGATAAGCAAAAATCAAAGCCGCACTGCAGCCCACTGCGCCTGCCTTAAACCCTCCCATAAAGAGTCCCAGCAGACCTTCTTTATCTGCCGCCTCTTTGACGCCTTTCATCAACGTATTGCCGAAACCCAAAAGCGGTACACTGGCGCCAGCCCCTGCAAATTCCTGAAAAGGCTCATACCAGCCGAATACACTGATTACAGCGCCCAGGCATACCAGCAGCACCATAATCCTGCCCGGCATCATCTTTGTCTTTTCCATCAGAATCTGAACAAGGGCACAGATCAGCCCGCCCACCCAGAATGCATTGATATATTCCATACTCGTCTCCTTTATACCTCACTGCTGCACGCAGCTTTGTTTTGATTCATAGTATCCCGTTTCCGGCTCAAAAATATGTAATACGGCAAAAAGCGCCCTGCCGCTAAATCCAGACTGATAAAAAAGAATCCTGGGCCGCAGGATTCTTTTTTATCAGTCTTATTATGATACTGATTTCGATTTTATATTTATTTTTTTATCCATACCGGTTTTGACCCTGGTCTTTGCCCCGGTTTCGGTTCCGGCAGCTGTACCAGAATGATGGCGGCAAATACCAGCACACAGCCGCAGATTTCCCTGGGCTCCAATGTCTGCCCCAGCAAAACCCAGCCCGCAATCAGAGAGATCACAGACTCCAGGCTCAGAATCAGGGAAGCCACTGTAGGGTCCATACCCTTCTGCCCGATGATCTGCAGCGTATACGCCACACCGCAGGATAAGATCCCTGCATACAAAATCGGCATCCATCCGCTCAGAATCGCCTGCCAGGTGGGTGTCTCCAGGAGAAAAGCACCGATCCCGCACAAAATACCACTGATATAAAACTGAATACAGGACAGCACCACCCCATCGGCTTTGGGTGAAAAGTAATCAATGACCAGAATATGGACGGAAAACACAATGGCACAGAGAAATACGAAAAAATCTCCCTTATCCACAGAAAAAGACTCTTTGATGCACAGCAGGTACATTCCCGCCACTGCCAGAAAAACGCCCGCCCATACGATCCGTCTTACTTTTTTATGAAAAAACAGCCCCAGTACCGGAACGATAATGATATACAACGCCGTAATAAAGCCCGCCTTCGCCACTGTGGTATGCTGAATCCCCATTTGCTGCAGCAGGCTGGCACTGCACAGTGCAATACCGCAGCAGATGCCGCCCAGCAGTGTAACACGCCGGGCCTTCTTTAGTTCCTCTTTCGTTTTCGGCTGCTGCCCCGGATCGGCTTTCCCCCATTTCCGCTTCCCCGCCAGCACCGGCAGAAGCACCGTTCCTCCCAGCAGAAACCGGATCCCATTGAACGTAAAGGGACCCATATACTCCATTCCCACACTCTGTGCCACAAATGCCACACCCCAGATGGCAGCAGTTAAAAACAGCAGCACAGAATTTTTCATCGTATTGGTATTCATAACCCTTTTTTTGCCGGCGTCTATCCCAGCCAGGCCAGAACCTCCACTTCACAGAGAACATCTTTGGGAAGCTGCTTCACTGCCACACAGCTCCTGGCCGGTTTCTCCGTAAAATATGTTTCGTAAACACTGTTAAAAGCGGCAAAATCTTTCATATCCGCCAGAAAGCAGGTCGTCTTGACCACACTGGTATAATCTGCCCCTGCCTCTTCAAGAATCGCGCCTGCATTTTGGATCGCCTGCTGCGCCTGCTGTTCTATATCAGTTCCTACAATTTTTCCGCTGACAGGGTCGATGGGAATCTGCCCCGACGCAAATAAAAACCCGCCTGCCACGATTCCCTGTGAATACGGCCCGATCGCAGCCGGTGCTTTTTCAGTATTGATTTTTTTCATCTTTTTCCTCCTCTTCATCAAATTCCACGATGACGTAAAAACCTCTTTCCTTTTCTTCGATGGCTGTCACGATCCCTTCCTTCGCCCTCAGCCGTTCCCGAAACGGAAAATTCCCCGACATGGCAAGAGAAGGATCTATGGTATAATAATAGTTGCTGGGCAGTACACCCTCGGTAACGGTAACTCTGTTTCCTTCCTGCAGCAGCCCCTGCCGTTCCATCTTAAATTCCATTTTCCGCATAGTATCCCCTCTTTTCCAAAACAGTATAGCGCGTTTCTTCAGCCGGGGCAAATATTTTTTCAAAATCCTTTTTCCTTCAGCTCATGTACAAGCTGCACATAAAACTCCCGCACATCAAATCCGTTAAAATTTTCTCTGTTCAGATCTATCATATCCCCATGTGAAATGCCCCGCCTGCCTTCAGAACACAGCATCCGGTAGCTCTCACCCCAGGGAAATGACTCCTCACCCACCAGACCGTCATTGTTCCCGTCAAAATACTTTACCAGATGCCAGGAAAAATTCAGCGGGAATCTGCCGCTTACCGCACCGGAGAGTTTTGAGCCAACACTCTGATAGTACACGCCGGGCACATCCCTGACCTCTTCATTTCTGGCTTTGCAGGCACTGGCAGTCAGGTCCCTGACTGCTGCAAAAAAATCCACATCCTTCTCACCGATCTTCCTGAGCGCTGCATTGTAGGCAGCCGCCACCATATCCTGCTGCGCTGCCGGAATTTTGGATAAGAGATAATCTGCAAATTCACATCCTCTGTGGGGCGTATTGATGGTGGTCAGCGATGCCACCTGTTGCCCCGCCCCGCATTTTGCAATGGCATACCGGCTGTCCAGACCACCTTTGGAATGCGCTATGATATTGACCTTTTCCGCCCCTGTTTCCTGCAAAACCCACCGGATCCGCTCTGCCAGCGCTTCCCCGCACTCTGCCACGGAAGCGGCCGACGGCTGCTGCCCATAGTAGATCACCGCACCGTTTTGTATCAGCTCCTTCGGTATCCTGCCCCAATAATTAAAATACCGGAAATCCCGGAAAAATACGCCGTGAACCATCAAAACGGGATACCGGGTGGCACAGATCCGTTCCCCGGCCCGCTCCCTGTTTAGCAGTATCTTTTCGTTTTCAAAGTCTGTCTCCGCCTCCGCCGTCCGGATCAGTATGGACAATACCAGAAGATTCACCACCGGGATCATCCCGCACAGGCCGCCGATGATGCGCCATTTAATCCCTAGCTGCCCGGAAGTAAGATAAATGCGCACGATCCCGTTCCAGAACGGAACCGCCTCGACCAACACTGCGATCACTGTATGAAGCAGCCACAGCTTTGGCTCCTCCAACAAAGAACCGGCCCGCAGCGCTCCTGCAAATCCCGCCAGGGAATACACAATGGAAAACGCCGTGGACAGCAGAAAAGCACGCAGCAATAGACAGCCATTCCTGCATATCCGCAGTCTTTGTTTCTGTATCTTTTTTTGTCCTGAAGGCCTGATCTGTATCCAGAAGAAGAGCAGAAACACCACAGGCCATACCGCTTTCGGTATCATATACTGCCTGGCAAGAGAATATGAATTTGCTACCAGAAAAATCAGGCAGGCTTCCATTATATATTCCATTTTATATCCCATTATCCGTTTCATCCTATGTACTATATACTGATTTATACTGATCTGCATTTGTCACTCTGTTCGTATTATAAGCAAGCCGTCACAAAATTGCAATCCTTCCCGCTTCCCTCTTCTGTGCTTGCCTGCTATATTTTCTCTTTTACCTGCCATAATTTCACTTGCTATTCTGATTTTTTATATGATAAAATAAAAAAAGAAAGCGATTTATCGCATTCGTCTCAATAAGGAAGTAAATGTATATAGGAGGGCAATTATGAAAAGAAAACACAAAATTTCAGGTACACTTCTGGCAGCAGGCATGTTAACGGCCGCTTTGGCAATGACCGTATCGGCAGCGCCGATCACAGAACAGTCAGCAAAATCCATTGCCTTGACCACTGCCGGGATCACGGAAGATTCCGTTCTGTATATCGCTGCGAAGCTTGACCACGATGACGGAAAGCAGATTTACGAAGTGGATCTTCTGACAAATGATTACAGAGAATACGATTTCGACATCTATGCGGAAAGCGGCGCTGTGCTCAGTGTCAGCTATGAGTGGAAAGCTGCCCCTGTAAACGGCACTGCCGCTCCGGCCACTGTGACGCTGGAACAGGCAAAGACCTTTGCCGCTGCCCATGCGGGTCTGACTGCAGATACAGTTACTTTCAAAAAGGCAGAAACAGATCTGGACGACGGCAGAGCGATCCATGAAATCGAATTTTTTACCGCTGACCGGAAAGAATACGAATACGAAATCGACGCCGCTACCGGAGCCGTTCTGAAATGGGAATACGATCTGAAACATTATACGCCTCAGACACAGACGCAGAAACCCGCATCGGATGCTTCTCAGAGCAAACCCGCCGCAGCCGTATCCGGAATCGAAAGTGCCAAAGCGACTGCTCTGAAAATGGCAGGCCTGAACGATTCGGATGTCAGATGGGGCAAGGTAAAACAGGACTATGAGGACGGCCGTCTGATTTACGAAGGCGAATTTTACTGCAATAACATGGAATACGAATTTGAAATTGATGCTGCTACCGGCGCCATCATCGACTGGGATGTGGATGAGGACGATTAAGGACATACGCTGAGAAAATCCGTCCCGGAAACATTTCTCCGGGACAGTAAAAGGAGCAGGGTCGTGGTTTGTCTGCGGCTCTGCTCCTTTTTTGCATGATTCTGATGTTTTCATATTGCTTCCTTTTACTTCTCTTACCTTGTCCACCATAAAATACTGAAGCTGTACCGAAACGGTTTTTCACTTTTATTTTCCTGTCGGTTCTTTGCTTCTATCCTGATCTTTTCTGACTTTCTGTGCCACGTACTGCCATTGAACTCATATACAGTCCTGATGCAGTCAATCGGTCCGGCTTTTCCGCTGTCCCATTCATACATATGAAAATTATGATGGTACATCTGTCCTTTATATACAGCGCCGTTTCCGCATATGTATACATCGTTCCAATATCCGTACCCGTCCTCTGCTGCATGGGTATGCCCGGTCAATATCATATCTGCTATCCGGCATACTTCATGATATACATTATCACTGTTATTTACGCTGCTTCTTTCCTCTTCATTCCAGCTTGCAACAGGATGATGCATAATTGCAATAGTAGGCTGTCCATTGGCATATTTCTTCTCACGCTTAATCTGCTTTACCAGATCGGAACCGATCCACACATTATTTTTACCGGTATCCGCCTCGGCAAACCATGCTGTGTTCAGACAAACCACATTGACACAGGAATTGACAGCCACACCGGTAAGATAATTTTGTTTTCCGCCCAATTCGTATGTGGGCAGTCCTGCATCATGGCAAAACTTACGATACATCCGGAATTTCTTTGATAACTGGTCAAAATTCTCTATATTGAGCAGCTCCTTTGCTTCCTGCTGATTTTCCGGACATACGGCATCTTTCATTTTCTGTTTGTCTATATCCCGGTTGCCGGGACACAGATAAATCCTGTCTGCAGGCACTCTGCATACCCTTGAAATCTTTGTGAGCCACATGCCCGCTTCCTGATAGGCCTCTTCGGATGCGGAATATGCAATATCCCCTGTAATAAAAATATAGTCCAACGGCTGTTTTGCCGTTATGCTTCCCAATCCTCTGATCAAATCATCAATATAATAGTCCCTGCCTGCTACTTCTTTCCTGCTTCGCTCCTTGCCTTCCTTTATCCCAAAATGCAAATCAGATATATGTAATATTCGCTTACGGGATATCGCTGGCGGTTTTCCACAGCTGACGCGGCCGCCGCTGGGCGTGGTGTAGG
>VSOB01000045.1 GCA_009774625.1 Lachnospiraceae bacterium | reverse complement strand
GGTTTCTTCTGATTTTGCCAAAGCTCTGGCTATGGGGGCGGATGCAGTGGCTGTTGCCAGTGCGGCTATGGTGGCGGCTGCCTGCCAGCAGTACCGTATCTGCGGCAGTGGAAATTGCCCTGTGGGCGTGGCAACGCAGGATGCGGCGCTGCGGGCAGAACTGAAGGTGGAAGAAGCAGCCGGAAGAGTTGCCAATTACCTGAACTGCAGTTTTGCGGAGCTGGAAACTTTTGCCAGAATCACAGGCCATGAAAATGTGCATGACCTGAATCTGGAAGATCTGGCAACGATCAGCCGGGAGATTTCGGAATATACAGACATTGCGCATGTCTGATGTCAGCTCCGGTTTTGATTCTGTTATGATGATATCATTATGAGTGTGGCCTTGCCGGGCCGTGTGAAAAAGTCCGTTTCCCTGTGAAATGGACTTTTTTTGACAGATTTCCAGAATGTGTAAAGGGACGGGGTGATTGCAAAAAAATCGGTTCTGGTATATGATAAATACAGATTTGTCTAAAAAAGGAGAGAACTATGCGGATTTGTCTGCCCAAACAGGTGAATACCATATTGCATATCCTGCATACTGCCGGCTATGAGGCATATGCAGTGGGCGGCTGTGTACGGGATTCCCTGTTGGGAAAGGAGCCTGACGACTGGGATATTACCACTTCGGCCCGGCCATTTCAAGTGAAGGAGCTGTTTCGGCACACTGTGGATACGGGGATACGTCATGGCACGGTAACCGTACTGTTTCAGGGGGAAGGTTTTGAAGTCACCACCTATCGGATCGACGGTGTTTATGAGGACGCAAGACATCCCAGTGAGGTTACTTTTACAGCAGATTTGAAAGAGGACCTGCGGCGTCGGGACTTTACCATCAATGCGATGGCGTACAATGAAACGGAAGGGCTTGTGGATGCGTTTGGCGGGATACAGGATCTGAAAGAAGGGGTGATCCGCTGCGTGGGAGATGCCGAAGAGCGGTTTGGCGAGGATGCGCTGCGGATGATGCGGGCAGTACGGTTTTCGGCCCAGCTTGGTTTTACGATCGAAGCCCGGACGCAGGAGGCCGTCAGGAGACTGGCGCCCAATCTGCGTCAGGTCAGTGCGGAACGGATTCGGACGGAGCTGGTCAAGCTGCTGTTATCTCCCCATCCGGATATGCTGCGGGTGGCCTGGGAGAACGGTATCACGGCGCAGATCCTGCCGGAGTTTGACAGAGCCATGAAGATGCCGCAGAACCATCCGCATCATAAATATTCCGTGGGAGAGCATATTCTCCACAGTCTGACCGCCATTGAGCCGGACCGGATACTGCGTCTGGTGATGCTGTTTCATGATCTGGGCAAACCTCTCTGCCGGACAGTGGATGCAGAGGGGATCGACCATTTCAAGGGGCACGGAGAGATTGGCCGGGAGATTGCCGGGGAAGTGCTGACCCGGCTGAAATTTGACAATGCAACAAAGGATAAGGTAGCGAAACTGGTGCAGTACCATGATTACAGCATACCGGAGACTTATAAAGGTGTACGGAAGGCGGCTTCCAGAATCGGTCCGGAGCTGTTTCCACTGTTGTTTCCTATTAAGAGGGCGGATATGGCGGCCCAGAGCGGTTATATGCAGGCAGAAAAGCTGCGGGCGCTGGAACATGTGGAAGAGATGTATCGGGAGATACTGGCTGCAACCCAGTGTCTGACGCTGAAGGATCTGGCAGTGAGCGGCAGGGATCTGATCGGAGCCGGTATGAAGCCGGGGCGGGAAATGGGAGAGACACTGGAACGCTTGCTGGCACTGGTGCTGGAGAATCCGGAATGCAATACAAAAGAATATCTCCTGACACAGATTTAGCGCATTTTTCCGTATACTGACTCATAAGATAGGTAGTGACCAATCTTAGGGGGAATATACGTGAATGACAGAGCAGTCAGCGTGCTTTCAGAATATGATTTTGAAGTAGTCCGGACCTGGAAGGGGAGAGGTTCCATCCTGTTTGAAACACCGGATGGACTGCGGATTTTAAAAGAATATACCGGGTTCACAGACAAACTCATGCTGCAGAATGCATTGCTCACCCATATCAGGGAAAAAAGCGGCCTTATGGTAGAAGAGATTCTTTCCAATAAAGAGGGCGTGCTGTGGACAAAAGACCAGAGCCAGAACATTTATATTGTAAAGACTTATTTTGGTGGAAGAGAGTGCAGCATCCGGGACGGAGAGGAATGCCGCCGGGCGGCCAGGCTGCTGGCCAGACTGCATAAGGCGATGGTGATGCCGACTGTTTCCGGACAGGAAGCGCCGGTACTGCGGATGGATCGGGAGTATGAAAAGCATAACCGGGAGCTGCGGAAGGTCCGCAAGTTTCTAAGAAATAAAAGCCAGAAAAATGATTTTGAAATTTACCTGCTGCGTCACTACGACAGCTTTATGGAAAAAGCCTTTGAGGTGGCGGAGCGATGGAAAGCCAGCCGGACCTCGGATTATTACGAACAGATCGCGGCTGACGGGATTTGGTGCCACGGGGATTATCAGTATCATAATCTGCTGCTGGACGGAAATGATATGTGTGTCATAAACTTTGAAAAATGCGTTTGTGACAGTCAGGTCAGAGATTTATATCTGTTTCTGCGCAAGCTGCTGGAGAAAAATAACTGGTCACCTTCGGTGGGAGACGGTCTGCTGGAGGCCTATCAGAAGGAACGGCCCCTGTCAGAAGAGGAGTTGTGTCAGTTGTATTACCGTCTGGCGTATCCGGAAAAATTCTGGAAAATCGTGAACTTTTATTATAATGCGGGAAAAGCATGGATTCCCGGCAGAAATATGGAGAAATTTGATAAACTGCTGAAGCAGGAACGGGATAAGGAATTGTTTCTGCAAACACTTCTGCCTGACTAAAGCAGGCAGAAGGGCAAGACACAAAGGGATGAAAAATGAAAAAACGTGGGAGTATTACACTGTTTCTGGTCGGTCTGCTGTGTATGATGTTATCAGGCTGCGGATCGGACCAGGGTGTTCAGATAGGATTTCTGGAAAGCGGCGGGGGAAATGCGGAAGAGACGGAAAGTGCAGATACAGGCTTCCGTATCATGGAACCGGGTGAATATGATTCCAAAGATACCGCTGTGATCGTCAAAGTGATGGAAAACGAAAAAAAGATCACGTTTCTGAACCGGATTGTCAATAAGAATTATACACTGCATTATGACGGCACCACTGTGATTACGGACAAATATGGAGAAGCGATGTCGGCGGCCCAGTTGTCTCCGGGGGATATCGTGGATGTGAATTTTCAGCATATACCCAAAAAGTGTGTGTCGATCGCAGTATCTTCCGCTGCGTGGGATGTGGATGTAACCACCGGATTTGAGGTGAATCAGGTCAGGGGCCAGATTACGTTTAACGGTGAGCTGTATACACTTGCAGACCGGATGGTGATGCTTTCCCAGGGTGAGGAAATCGAACTGACGGATCTGAACGAAAGAGATGTACTGTCCGTACAGGGGATTGACAATACGGTTTACAGTATTTTGGTGGACAAAGGGCATGGCTATCTGCGTCTGACAGGAACAGAGTATTTTGTGGACGGCTTTATTGAGGTCGGACAGGAGATGGTGCAGCGTATTACGGAGGATATGCTGCTGACCGTTCCGGAAGGGGAATATGCTGTGGTCGTCCGGAACGGCAGACATGGAGGCAGTAAGAATACGGTAATTTACAGAGACGAGGAGACGGTGCTGGATGTGTCGGATCTGAAAGGAGAAGAGATCAAGACAGGTAATGTGTTTTTCACTCTGACTCCGGCAGATGCCAGTGTATATATCGACGGAGAAAAGATTGACACCTCGACCTATGTTACTTTGGAATATGGGATTCATCAGATGATCGTCAAGGCATCCGGGTATGAAACCATCAGTCAGTATCTGAAGGTGGGGCAGGAAAATGCCAATCTGAATGTGGAGATGGAGCCGGATGGCAGCGATAAAAATGTGGACGGGGATACACAGGGCGTCGGTGATGGCATAGACGGCATCGGCGAAGAGAACAGCGACGAAGGAGTGAAAACTGAAATCGGGGATGCCGCGTCGGAAACTGCCGATGATGATAAAAACAATGAGAAAAGCAACAATAAGAAAGACAGCACCAATACAGATAAGATACCGGACGGGGAAGTGGTCAGCGGAAACGGAACCTGGAGGGTGAAGATCAATGCACCGAAAAATGTGGAAGTGTATCTGGACGGCAGTTATGTGGGGCTGGCGCCGGTGAGCTTTTCCAAAAAAGCCGGCACGCATGTGATTTCCCTGCGCAAGAACGGGTATCAGACAAGAAGCTATACGATACAGGTGGACGACGAGGAAAAAGATATGGAGCTGTCCTTCTCTGAGCTGGTGAAAAAAACGACAACCGGATTAAATGGCCTGGATACAACAGGATTGGGAGACGGAACATGGACCAACGATATACTTTCACAGACTTTGTTCAATTGATAGAAAAACTGCGGGGAGAAGGGGGATGCCCTTGGGACAGAGAGCAGACCCATAACAGTCTAAAACCCTGTATGACGGAGGAAACTGCGGAACTGCTGGCGGCGATACGCATTTTTGAAGCCAGCGGCGACGGGGAAAATATGCAGGAGGAACTGGGCGATATTCTGCTGCAGGTGGTGATGCACAGTGTGATCGCCCGTGAAGAAGGACTGTTTACCATTGATGATGTGATTCAGGGGGTGGCGGAAAAGATGGTCCGGCGCCATCCGCATGTATTTGGCGCAGCTGAGGCGGACACTTCGGAGCAGGTACTGTCAAACTGGGAGGAAATCAAGAAAAAGGAAAAAGCGGGAAAGAGCTGGATACAGTCTCCTCTCCGTGAGATTCCGGAAGAACTTCCGGCATTGGCGAGAGCCTGCAAGGTTCTCAAAAAAGCGGACAGGCTCTATGGACTGGCGGACGGGCCGGAAAATTTCTGGCAGCGGATGGAAGCGGCGCTGGATGGCCTGAAGCAGGCCCGGAGCAGAGAAGAAAGCCCGGAAAGAGCGGCAGCCGGCGGTGCGGACGAGATGAAGCGGCGGTTTTCGGATGTGCTTTGTCTGCTTTCGGAATTTGCCTACAGAGAGAAGCTGGCGCCGGAGCAGGCGCTGGCGGACAGAATTGCGGAGATTGTGGAGTTTTTCGAGCCGGAGACAGAATAATTTCTTGACAAACATGGTAAATGTGTATATAAATATATATAGCGTTTCCGCGCGAAACGCCTGTCACATGAATAAAAAGTCATTTAACAGGAGGAATCCATAATGAACAAAACAGAATTGGTTGCGGCTATTGCCGATCAGACAGAACTTTCCAGGAAAGATGCGGAAAAGGCATTAAAGGCATTCACTGATATCGTTGCAGACGAATTAAAGAAGGGTGAAAAGGTTCAGCTGGTTGGCTTCGGTACATTTGAAGTATCCGAAAGACCCGCAAGGGAAGGAAGGAATCCGCAGACCGGAGAACCGATGCCGATTGCAGCTTCCAAAGCTCCGAAGTTCAAAGCAGGCAAAGCGTTAAAGGATATGGTAAACGCATAAAAGGTAGAGATGGGAGGCGGTTACTTCGGTAGCTGCCTTGTTTTCGCTGTATAGGAAATCCCTGTAAAGCAGGATTCTTTTTCAGGCAGGAAGAAGGGAACGGGTTATGAGACTCGATAAATATTTAAAAGTATCCCGTCTGATCAAGCGGCGCACAGTGGCCAATGAAGCCTGTGATGCGGGCAGAGTCTTAATCAATGACAAACCTGCCAAGGCATCGGCCAATGTAAAAGAAGGCGATATCCTGACCATCCGTTTCGGCAACAAGGATGTGAAGGTAGAAGTGCTGGATGTACGGGAAACAGTAAAAAAAGAAGAAGCGGCAGAGCTGTTCCGCTATCTGTAAGCATAAGTCCCCATGTTCTTTCATACAATGTATCAGAAAGACAATGGGGGCTTTTGCATGGAGGATTTGACAAACAGCAAGCAAAAACAGCATAAGTGTATGCTGACAAACAGAAATATTTGCAATATGAACGGAGTAGTGGATGTATTGTCCTTTGATGTCAGTGAGATATTACTGGAAACCGATCAGGGAATGCTGATGATTAAGGGAAATGACCTGCATGTCAATCGGCTGAGTCTGGATAAGGGTGAGGTGGATATAGAAGGCAGGATTGACAGCCTGACTTATTCGGAAAGTGCGGGATATGGAAAGTCCGGAGAATCGTTTTTGGCAAAATTATTTAAGTAGGTGACATATGAGTCCTGAAATTGAGCTTGAAATGTATTTTTTGTTCCATTCCTTTCTGATGGGCATACTGATTACGGTTCTGTATGATATACTCCGTATTCTGCGGAGGATTCTTCCTCATAATATACTGGCGGTGTCTGTGGAGGATTTCCTGTATTGGATCGTCTGTTCTCTGCTTGTTTTTGTCATGCTGATTCGGGAAAACAACGGCATATTGCGGTGGTTTGCGGTGGCAGGCGCTATGATCGGCATGATGCTGTATAAGAAAACACTGGGACGTCTGTTCGTCAGATATTTTTCTTTGTTTCTGCAGAAGATACTACATATTGTCGGGAAATGGCTCAGGATCATTGCCATGCCGCTGCAGCTTGTTGCCAGACGTCTGGCGTGGATGCGGAAAAAGTCTGAAAACAGGATGAAACGGAAGGTTTTTGGCGCCAAAAAGAAGTTGACGGAAAGGCGAAAATTGCTTAGAATGGTTCTATACAAAAAATAGGTCAGGGGTTTTGCAAATGGTAAAGAGAAGGCTGGCCTTCCGCAGAAAGCGGCAGAACAGGCTGGGGATGTTTCTGGTTACCACGGCAGTGCTGATGCTGCTGTTGGTGGTAGGCATTAAAAGTATAGAGCTTCAGGAAAAGAAGCGGATTTATGCGGCAAAAGAGATTGCGCTGGAGCAGCAGATTGCCGAGGAAAAGAAAAGAGCACAGGAAATCGAAGAATTCCGGAAATATACCAAGACAAAGAAGTATGCGGAGGAAGTGGCGAAAGATAAACTGGGTCTCGTACATGAAGGAGAGATTATCTTCAAGGAGAAACCATAGATACGGATGGCGATATAAGAGATTGCCGTCCGTATTTTTTGTCTAAAAGTATTCCGGAAACAGGCGTCGGTTTGACAAAAACTGTATAAGGTGTTTGCTATACTGTATTCTTGCAGGGCGGACAGGCAGTCTGTCGGCAAAAGATCTGTGCTATGGCAGGAGGAGTGAAGGGTATGAAAAGAGCGGGAGCGATAAGCGGACAGGCGGAGGGGATTCTGATACCATCCTATGGGAAAAAGAAATTGATGGACTATGCAGATTCTTTTCATGATCTGGCGCAGACGTTTGTTTATAAAGAAGCAGCAGGAACAGGTACGATGCAGGACAGACAGGCATATCTGATGAAGCGCAGGCTGATGGAGGATCGGGCCATTCTGGCAGACAATCTGATGGAAGTGTCCAGAATCATCAGACTTTTGGCGGAGGAATCTTATCCTCTGCAGCCTTTCAGGCCCAGAGAGTTGAAACGGATCATCCGCACATGCAGAAGCCGGGGTGTGATACTCCGCAATCTGTTCCGGACGCAGGATCCGGTCTGCGGCATGCGTCTGGCCGCCGAGCTGTGTGTGGACGAACGGCATGTACTGACGGCGGAAGATGCAGCGGAGATTTTTTCGGAGCTGTTTCACAAGCGGCTGCTGCCGGAAAAAGACAGTCTGTTTTTTCTGAAAAAAGAATTTGAAACCATTATTTTTGAAGAAGAAGCGGCTTACAATGTGCTGACCGGAGCGGCGAAAGCCACCAGGGAAAATGAAAAAGTCTCCGGAGATACTTACTCCTTTCTGGAAAAGGGAAACGGCAATTTTATTATGGCTCTGTCTGACGGTATGGGTTCCGGAGAAAAGGCCATGACAGACAGTGAAACGGTTATCGACCTGTTGGAAAAATTTACAGAGGCCGGGTTTTCCAAAGAAACGGCAGCGGAAATGATCAATGGGGTTTTGGTGGCGCGGGGAGAAGAGGAAAATATGTCCACGCTGGATGTGTGTGACATCAATTTGTATACAGGGGTGTGTGAATTGATGAAAATAGGTTCTTCCTGTACATATATAAAGAGAGACAGGGAAGTGGAACAGATCGATGCGGATACGCTGCCGCTGGGGATTTTCCACCGGATTGACGCGGACAGGCAGGAGCGCAGGCTGCAGGACGGAGATTTTGTGATTATGGTTTCCGATGGTATTGTGGATGGTTTGGGAAATGAAGAAATGCTGCGGGACATTCTCAGTCAGATCGACATTCAGAATCCTCAGGAAATGGCCAATTATATGCTGCAACTGGTTCTGCATAAGACGATGGGAAAAGTGCAGGATGATATGACCATACTTACATTGGGGATCTGGGAAAATGCAGGACCGGAACTGTATCTGTAAGCGGCAGGGAACCGGTAAAAGGACGGGCAAAACAGCGATGCTGCATGGTTGATTTTTTGCCGGAAATTGATTATAGTTAGACTATGGTAAAAAGGGTACTGGAATATATCAAAGAACATCATATGCTGCAGGAAGGCAGTACGGTTGCGGCCGGTATATCGGGAGGGGCGGATTCTGTCTGCCTTCTCTTTATTTTATTGAAGATAAGGGAGCAGATGCCGTTTAAGCTGATTGCGGTGCATGTCAATCATCAGATCCGGGAGGAAGCCGGAGAGGATGCGGCTTTTGTGGAAGCGTTGTGCAGAAAGTGGGGCTGTCCGTTTTACTGTGTGACAGAAGATGTGGAAGGGTATGCGCTGGCCCGCCATATGTCTACGGAGGAGGCCGGCCGGTTTCTGCGGTATCGGGCGTTTGAGCGGGTGCTGGCAGCAGAAGGGGCGCCGGAAGGCAGGATAGCAGTGGCCCACAATCAGAATGATAACGCGGAAACAGTGCTGTTTCATCTGATGCGGGGAAGCGGTCTAACGGGTCTGGCGGGAATCCGTCCGGTACGGGGGGCGGTCATCCGTCCGCTTTTGTGCGTATCCAGGCCGGAAATTGAGGCGTTTCTTGCCCGAAATCAGCTTTCCTATTGTATAGACCGGACAAATAGCGAGGATACTTATACAAGAAACAAAATAAGGCATCATGTGCTTTCTTATGCAGAACAGGAAATCTGCACCAGGACGGTGCCGCATATTTATGACACAAGCGTCATAATCACAGAAACGGAAGAGTTTATCAGACGTTGCGCAAAACAGGCGGCAGAACGGTGTATGACGGTTACAGAGCAGGAAATCCTGTTCGACCTTAAGGACTTTGAAAAAGAAGAGCCTTTGATACAAAGGCAGCTTTTACTTATGGCCATTGAACGGATGACAGAGAGCAGAAAAGATATTTCCTCAGTGCATATCCGATTGCTGCAGGAACTGTTTTTCAGACAGGGCAACGGCAGTCTTGACCTGCCCTGCGGCCTGCGGGCCTGCCGGGAATACGGCAGAGTGCGGCTGGCTCATGCGGGAGCGGCTTTTCCGGAGACGGACGCAGTGCCTCTTCTGATTCCGGGAACGACAAAGTGGGGAGACAAGATTCAGGTTCACTGTGAGCTGTTTCCCTATGAAAAAAGCCAAAATATTCCCGAAAAAACATATACGAAATGGTTTGATTATGATAAAATAGTTAAATCTTTAGTGCTTCGGACCAGGCAGACGGGTGACTATCTGCTGGCACATACAGACGGGGGCAGGAAGTCTCTGAAAGCATATTTTATCGGAGAAAAGATACCCGTCGAAACGCGGGACCGGACTTTGCTGCTGGCAGACGGCAGCCATATCGTCTGGGTTGTGGGACATCGGATCAGCGGGCACTACAAAATAGACAGACAGACAAAGACTGTATTGCAGATAAGAGTTACAGGAGGAACCGAAGATGGCGGAGAAGATTAGGGTACTGTTGACAGAGGAAACGGTGGATGCCAGGATACGGGAGATCGGAGAGCAGATCAGCCGGGATTATGCAGGGAAGCAGGTACATCTTGTATGTGTGTTAAAGGGCGGCAGTTTTTTCATGTGTGAGCTTGCCAAAAGAATCACAGTTCCGGTATCGATGGATTTTATGTCCGTGTCCAGTTATGGCAGTGAAACAAAGTCCAGCGGTGTTGTGCGCATTGTGAAAGATCTGGATGAGCCGCTGAAAGACAAGGAAGTTATTATTATCGAAGATATCGTGGATTCGGGCCGGACACTGAGCTATCTGATCGAGATGCTGCGGGACCGGCAGCCCAGGAGCCTTTCGCTGTGCACACTGCTGGATAAGCCGGAACGGCGGGGAGTGGATGTACATGTGGATTATACAGGATTCCGGATTCCGGACGAATTTGTAGTGGGATATGGTCTGGATTATGATCAGAAATACCGCAATCTGCCATATATTGGTGTAGTAGAATTGGATTAATGGAAGCGGCAATCCGTTTCCGGGAGGAGCAGACTTGAATAAAAACAGCAAAAGCCTGAATATGTACTTTATTGTCATACTGATATTGTTGGGCCTTACTTATTTTATCAGTACGCTGGGCGAGCGGGAAGAGGTGTATACCAAAGCGGAGCTGACTGCGGATCTGGAAGAAAACAGAATCACCCATGTGGAGATTCAGCCCAATCAGGAGACGCCTACAGGCGCCGTCAGAGTGACTCTGTCAGACGGCAGAAGCAAAGTATCCTATGTATCGGATGTAAAAGAGATCGAAAAACTGTTATCTGAGTATCAGATTGATCCTGTGATGCGGGACGTACCCAAGGAAAGCTGGTTTATGACCTATATGCTGCCGATGCTGGTGGTACTGATCATAGGGGTCTTTTTCTTTGTCATGATGAATTCCCAGAATTCCGGCGGCAATGGCAAGATGATGAATTTTGGCAAGAGCAGGGCAAAGCTGTCTTTGGGCGAGGGGAACATCACCCTGAAGGAGGTGGCCGGACTGAAAGAAGAAAAAGAAGAACTGGAAGAGGTCATTGAGTTTCTCAGGGAACCGGCTAAGTTTACCAGAGTGGGCGCACGGATCCCTAAGGGGATTTTGTTGGAGGGTTCGCCGGGAACCGGTAAAACGCTGCTGGCCAAGGCCATAGCAGGTGAAGCCAATGTACCGTTTTTCAGTATTTCCGGTTCGGATTTTGTGGAGATGTTTGTGGGTGTGGGCGCTTCCCGTGTCCGTGACCTGTTTCTGAATGCGAAACGAAACGCACCCTGTATTGTTTTTATTGATGAAATCGATGCGGTTGCAAGGCGGCGCGGTACAGGAATGGGCGGCGGACATGATGAAAGAGAACAGACGCTGAATCAGCTTCTGGTGGAGATGGACGGATTCGGAGTCAATGAAGGGATCATCGTGATGGCAGCCACTAACCGGGTGGATATTCTGGACCCGGCCATCCTGCGTCCGGGGCGTTTTGACCGGAAGATTACAGTGGCAGCGCCCGATGTGGGCGGCAGAGAAGATATACTGAAGGTACATGCAAAGAACAAGCCTCTGGCAGAGGATGTGGATCTGAAACAGATCGCACAGACCACCGCCGGCTTTACCGGAGCGGACCTGGAGAATCTTCTGAACGAATCGGCTATTATTGCAGCTAAGGAAAACCGGGCCTTTGTCATACAGGCAGATATCAGAAAAGCATTTATCAAAGTGGGAATCGGCTCAGAAAAGAAGAGCCGCATCATATCAGATAAGGAAAAGAGCATCACTGCGTATCATGAAGCAGGCCATGCGATTCTGTTTCATGTGCTGCCGGATGTGGGACCGGTATATACCGTTTCCATTATCCCTACCGGAATCGGTGCGGCAGGTTATACCATGCCCCTTCCGGAAAAAGATGAAATGTTTATGACCAGAGGCCGGATGCTGCAGGAGATCATGGTTTCACTGGGTGGACGCATTGCAGAAGAGATGATTTTCGATGAAATTACGACGGGCGCTTCCAGCGACATCAAAAAGGCGACCAAGGTGGCCAGAAAGATGGTAACCAGGTTTGGTATGTCAGATCATATCGGACTGATCAACTATGACGACGAGGACGACGAGGTATTTATCGGGCGGGATCTGGCGCATACCAGAAGCCACAGTGAGTCGGTGGCCAGTGAGATCGACCGGGAAGTAAAACGGATTATTGACGACTGCTATGCGAAGGCAAAACAGGTGATTCAGGAGCATGACCAGGTGCTTCACGAGTGCGCCAAGCTGCTGATTGAGCGGGAAAAGATTTCCAGAGCAGAGTTCGAAGCCCTGTTTTTGTGCAATAGTACCGAAAAAGAACCCTTGAATTTGTAATATTTGTGAATTGCGGGTATGGACTTTTGGGGCTGTCTTTGCTATTATACTATTTGTAACCCCCCCCAATACATTATATAGTTTTTTGCTATACCCCATAAGAAAGAAATACCTTCTCTAAAAAAGACAGCGGATCGAAATGCTGTCTTTTTTACTGTCCAGAATTATGATATAATAAGGAAGCGCACTGATGTGCGCGCAGGTCAGCAGCCTTTGGCTGGTGACCTGATATAATAGCCGAAAAGGAAAAACAAGCGGCTGCGGAGCAGACATTTGTTTTTCCTGCGGCATTAACGAGCAAACGTCCGATGAAATAGGACGAAAGAGCGCGAAAGCGCGGGTTTGCGAGTTTGGTATGTAAACCACGACAATAAATACGGAGAGGTAAAGAGTTATGGAGTTAGACCGTTTCCTGAAGGCGCAGCAACAGCATGATTATGTACTGAATATGAGACCGGTACTTCGAAAAAAAGCGCTTTTCAGTGATACGACAGGAAATTATGTGATACCGCAGGAACCGGCGCCTTATGATGAGATCACGATTCGGTTCCGCTGCGCTGCGAATAATATTGACAGAGTGTATTTTGTCTGCAAGGGACAGAAGGAGCTGATGCTGCCGGAGTCCGGGGATTCTTCTGACGGTGAATTTGATTATTATTATATAAAGGTACAATTGGAAAATGAACTGCTGGCATATTATTTTGAAGTCATTGCAGGAAAGGTGGATTGTTGTTATGACGTGCGGGGAGCGGTAAAGGCAGCGGAAGAGCGTTTTTATTTCCGGATTATTCCGGGCTTTAAGACGCCGGACTGGGCCAAAGGCGCAGTGATGTACCAGATTTTTGTGGATCGTTTCTGCAACGGGGATCCGTCCAACGATGTACTGACAGGCGAGTATCATTATATCGGAGAGGCCGTGATACAGGAAAAGGACTGGGATGCCTATCCGGACAGCATGGATGTCCGCAAGTTTTACGGCGGCGATCTGCAGGGTGTGATCAATAAACTGGATTACTTACAGGATCTGGGGATTGATGTGATCTATCTGAATCCTATTTTTGTATCCCCGTCCAATCATAAATACGATATACAGGATTATGATTATGTGGATCCGCATTTTGGAAAGATCGTGGAGGACGAGGGGGAGCTGCTTGCGGAAGGACAGTGGGAAAATCGTTTTGCAAGCCGCTATATCAACCGGGTAACAAACTGGAAAAACCTGGAAGCAAGCAATGAGCTGTTCCGCAGTCTGGTACAGGAAGCTCATAAACGAAACATCCGGGTGATATTGGATGGCGTATTCAATCACTGTGGTTCCTTCAATAAATGGATGGACAGAGAACGGATCTACGAAAATGCGGAAGGTTATGATAAGGGAGCTTATGTGGCGGCGGACAGCCCTTACCGGGATTTTTTCCATTTTTATCAGTTGAATGAGTGGCCGTATAATCATACCTATGACGGCTGGTGGGGGCATGACACGTTGCCCAAGCTGAATTATTCGGGTTCCAGAGAGTTGTATGAGTATATTCTGGACATCGGGCGTAAGTGGGTGTCACATCCTTACTCTGTGGACGGATGGCGTCTGGATGTAGCGGCCGATCTGGGACACAGTTCAGAGGAAAATCACAGGTTCTGGCAGGATTTCAGGAAGGCGGTAAAGGGAGTTAACCCGGACGCTCTGATTTTGGCGGAGCATTACGGCAATCCGGAAAGCTGGCTGCGGGGAAATGAATGGGATTCCGTCATGAACTATGATGCGTTTATGGAGCCGGTATCCTGGTTTTTAACAGGTATGCAGAAACACAGTGACGATTACCGGGAGGACTTGCGGGGAAATGCGTTCAGTTTCTGGGAAACGATGAAGCATCATAATATAGATTTTACCACACCGTCTCTGCAGGTGGCCATGAATGAGCTGTCCAACCATGACCATTCCCGTTTTCTGACGAGAACCAACCGGAAGGTGGGGCGGACCAATACCCTGGGGCCGAATGCGGCGGAAGAGGGCGTGGATAAGGCGGTATTCCGGGAGGCGGTGCTGATGCAGATGACCTGGATGGGTGCGCCCACCATATATTATGGAGATGAGGCCGGGGTCTGCGGGTTTACCGATCCGGATAACAGGCGGACTTATCCCTGGGGGCATGAGGATCGGGCGCTGATTGCATTTCATAAGGAGATGATACGGATTCATAAGCAGAATCCGGAGATGAAAACAGGTTCATTGATGAATCTGGGCAGTGATTATAACTTTCTGGCCTATGGCAGATTTACAGAGACAGACCAGTCGGTTATCATTGTGAATAACAACGATACCGAGGTGACAAAGGAGATCAGTGTCTGGGAGGCGGGTATCCCCAAGGAAACGATTGTAAAACAACTGATTCTGACCTCCGAAAAGGGATTTACTGTGGAAGAGCGGTATTATCCGGTGAAGCATGGCAAACTGTCCGTTGCGCTGCCGCCCAAAGCAGGCATTGTGCTGAAACATAAGAAAAAAGAAAAAGAGAAGAGAGGTTTTCTGCAGTTTCTATAATGCACAGACGAAGGAGAAAAGGCTCGAACAGACGGTTTGAGCCTTTTTCACTGGAACAGAAGGCAGAGAGAAAGGATGGCTGAAATGAAACAAAAAGAATTTTTTTATCCCTCTTCAGACGGATATCATCAAATCCATGGGATTGCATGGTTTCCGGACCGGAAAAGCTACCCCTGTCCGAAGGGCATCATCCAAATCGCACATGGTATGGTGGAATATGTGAAGCGATATGAAGCATTTGCCCGCTTTTTCAATGACAGAGGGTTTCTGGTGGTGGGTAATGACCATCTGGGGCATGGAGAGTCGGTAAAAAGCAAAGAGGACTGGGGATATTTTACTGCTGTGAATGGGGATGTCTGTGTGGTGAAAGATATGCACAGGCTGACGCGGATCATGAAAAAACGGTATCCTGCTATACCGTATTATTTACTGGGACACAGTATGGGTTCTTTTCTGTCAAGACGGTATCTGGTTGTTTATGGGCGGGAGCTGGACGGACTGATCCTGCTGGGGACAGGCAATCATCCCAAACTGGCGATCCATATGGGGCTGCTGCTGACCGGGCTGATGAAGCAGTGGAAGGGCGAACGTTACAGAAGCCCGATGCTGCGGGATCTCATGTTTGGCAGCTATAACCGGAAAATTAAAAATCCCCGTTCGGCAAATGACTGGGTTTGTTCTGATGAAAAGTGTATGGAAGCATATAATCGGGACCCGGCCTGTACCTTTCTCTTTACCGTAAATGGTGTGGAGGTTTTGATGAAAACCTTGCTTTTTATCGGAAATAGGGATAACATGAAAGATGTCCCAAAGAATGTTCCGATCCTGATGGCTTCGGGCAGGGAGGACCCGGTGGGGAGATATGGCAAAGCAGTGCGGCAGGTATACGGCATGTATAAAAGGGCAGGTGTCCGGGATATTACATTGCGGCTGTTTGACGGTTGCAGACACGAGCTTCACAATGAGGTCAACCGGGAAGAAGTCTATGAATGGATTGGGAACTGGCTGGAAAAGCAGCCAGCAGTAAGTGAGAAAGAGAGAATATAACTATGTGGTTTGAAGAAGCAGTTGTTTATCAGATTTATCCCCTGGGGATGTGCGGCGCTCCGCTGCAAAATGACGGGGTAACCGAACACCGGATTCTGCGGGTGCTGGACTGGGTGGAGTCTATTAAGGCAATGGGGGCAACCTGTGTCCTGTTTAATCCTTTGTTTGAAAGCGATGCGCATGGCTACGATACCAGGGATTATACAAAGATTGACTGTCGGCTGGGTACAAAGGAGGATTTTCAGGCAGTGTGTGAAGCTCTGCACAGGGCCGGGCTGAAAATTCTGCTGGACGGTGTGTTCAATCATGCGGGCAGAGGGTTCTGGGCGTTTGAAGATGTGCGGCAGAAAAAGTGGGACAGCCCTTATAAGGACTGGTTTAAAATTTCCTTTGACGGCAATACCAATTACAATGACGGTTTCTGGTATGAGGGATGGGAAGGCTGTAATGAACTGGTCAAATTAAACGTACAGAATCCGGCGGTCAGAGAGTATCTGTTTGATGCAGTGAGGAGCTGGGTGCAGGATTATGATATTGACGGGCTGCGGCTGGATGTGGCCTACTGTCTGGATCCGGGTTTCCTGGAGGCGCTGAGAGGACTGGCAGATACGATCAAACCGGAGTTTGTGCTGGTGGGAGAGACACTGCACGGAGACTATAACCGGTGGATGAATGAGCGGGCCTGCCACAGTGTGACCAATTATGAATGCTATAAAGGATTGTATTCCAGTTTTAATACGGGGAATATGCATGAGATCTCCTACAGCTTAAACCGTCAGTTTGGCGCGGAACAGTGGTGTCTCTACACAGGGAAGCATCTGCTCAATTTTGCGGACAACCATGATGTCAGCCGCATTGCCACGATATTGAGCGATAAGAAGCATCTGGAGCCTGTGTACGGGATGCTGTTCGGGATGCCTGGCGTGCCTGCGGTATATTACGGCAGTGAATGGGGCATGGAAGGGGATAAGAAAAACGGCGATCCCAGCTTACGTCCTGCGGTGGAAAAGCCGGAAAGCAATGAGCTGACAAAGTGGATCGGAGCGCTGGCAAAGGCGCGGAAAGAGAGCAGAGCGCTGTGCTACGGCAGTTACCGGAATATCATGGTTCAGCCCAGGCAGCTTATTTTTGAACGTAAGACAGAGGGCGAAAGAGTCCTGGTTGCCATCAATGCAGATGACAAAACCTATCATGCGGATTTTAATGCAGAGTCAGGGACGGCAGTGGATCTGATTACAGGAGCTGCCCATGATTTTGGCGGCGGCAGTGATCTGCCTCCGTATTCCTGTGCATTCTGGAAAACAGAATAGTCTGCGGATAAAAGAAGCATGTCGGGTGGAAATGGAGAGAGTGGATGAAGGTATTGAATTTTGGGTCTTTAAACTATGATTATGTATATCGTGTGGATCATGCAGTGACGCCGGGAGAAACGCTCAGCTCTTCCGGAATGGAAACATTTCTTGGCGGGAAGGGACTGAATCAGTCGATTTCTCTCGCCAGGGCGGGTGTTCCGGTATTTCACGCAGGTATGGTAGGCGAAGAAGGGGACGGGTTTCTGGAAGCCTGCAGAAAAAGCGGAGTGGATACCACATGGATCAGACAGATTCCCGGAAAAAGCGGGCATACAATCATACAGCTTGATAAGCATGCACAGAACTGTATTTTGCTGTATGGCGGCAGCAATCGGCAGATTACAAAAGAATTTGTGGAGGAAGTACTGTCCCATTTTGAGAAGGGGGATATACTGCTGCTGCAAAATGAGATCAATGAACTGGATTATATCATTGACAAAGCATATGAAAGGGGGATGCAGATCGCGTTGAATCCATCTCCTTTTGACAGTGCACTGGATGCGTGCGATTTGAAAAAGATTTCCATTTTTCTGCTGAATGAGATCGAGGGCGGACAGATTTCCGGCGAAACAGAGCCGGAGAAGATACTGGATGTGATGATGGAAAAGTTCCCGGACTCCAGAGTCGTGCTGACGTTAGGGGCGGACGGTGTGATGTACCGGGATCGGGAACAGACCTGCAGACAGGGGATCTTTGAGGTGGAAGCAGTGGATACCACCGCGGCAGGGGATACTTTTACCGGCTATTTCATAGCTTCCATACTGGACGATATGCCCATACAGGAAGCGCTTAAAATGTGTGCCAGGGCATCGTCCATTACAGTATCCCGTATGGGGGCCACGGATTCTATTCCCACGATGGATGAGGTGCAAAACGCATTGCAGAAGGGCTGAAAAGCTCCTTCACAGCTCATCGCATACCTGGAAAATATAAAATTTTAAATAATAGGAGCTGTCCGATGCCCATAGGATGGGATGGTCAGGCGCCTGCGTGCGAAATTCCACTTGGCGCAGCCGTCTGTGGGCGCATCGGGCGGCTTCTTTTATGGTGTCGGCAAAGAGCTGAGGATCCATAAAATGTGAGCAGGAGCAGGTAACAAGAAATCCGCCGTTTTTGACCAGACGGCAGCCCCGCAGATTGATTTCCCGGTAACCTCTGACTGCGCTGCGGATGGAGCTTCTGGACTTGGTGAAGGCAGGCGGGTCCAGAATGACCACATCGAAACGCTCTCCTGCCGCTTCCAGAGCGGGCAGAAGATCAAAAACATCGGCGCTCCTGAAGTGTACCGTATCTTCCAGATGATTCAGACGGGCATTTTCTCTGGCATATTGGATGGCTGTTTCGGAAGCGTCCACACCCAGCACGGAGGCGGCGCCTGCGATTCCGGCATTTAAGGCAAAGGAACCGGTATGGGTGAAGCAGTCCAGTACCTTTTTGCCTTTGCAGAATCTGTGGATAGAAGCCCGGTTTTGTTTCTGATCCAGGAAAAATCCGGTTTTTTGCCCGTCCTTCACATCCACCATGTAAATGACTCCGTTTTCGATGATTTTCACATTGGTATCGAAAGCGGGGCCGATAAAGCCTTTGTACCGTTCCATCCCTTCCTGCAGTCTGACTTTGGCGTCGCTTCTTTCATAGATTCCGCGTATGACAATGCCGTCATTTTTCAGAATGTCTGTAAGGGCCGACAGGATAAAAGGTTTCCAGCGGTCGATGCCCAGTGCCAGAGATTCCACCACCAGTACATCGGAAAATTTATCAATGGTGATACCGGGCAGAAAATCCGCTTCGCCGAATACGATACGGCAGCAGGAGGTATCAATGACCTCTTTACGATATGCCCAGGCATCCCGGAGCCGCTGACGGATCAAATCCTCTGTTACCGGATGATCCTTATGGCGGGACAGGATGCGGACCGTAATTTTGGAACGGGTGTTGAGAAAGCCATAACCCAGAAAATAACCGTCAAAATCCAGGACAGAAACCATATCTCCATCCTCAAATGCGCCGGTAATATGGTCAATTTCATTGTCATAGACCCATAGACCGCCGGATTTCAGGGTACGCCCCTGTCCCTTTTTTAATGTAACACAGGTATTTTCTGCCATCATGGATTTCCTTTCTGCCGTGGATTGTCGTTCGTTGACTCGTCAGTTGCAGGGTATGGATACAGAGATAACAGCAGTATCCGCTCTGCTTTCAGCGGACAGAGACAGCCTGAATCTGCCGCAGCCATGTATCATATTCTGTTGCTGTCAGTTCCCGTTCAATCCGGACATAAGGGTGCAGCGCCGTATGGGGTACACTCATGAACGAGGAATCAAAACTGCGGTGCATCCGGGGATCGGTAAGTACAATAACCGCATGTTCATCGACATACGGGATAGCTTCCGGCGGCATCTCACCCCAGATCAGATATGACAGGATATCCTGTGCGGAGCCTGTAAGGTCCTCCTTTTTTTGCAGCATTCCATAATTGAACTCTGTGAAAAAGGTAGTATAAGAGCGATCCTGTGCCTCCTGAGGATATGCGCCGTGGGCCAGTTCCGACAGTATGGGGTCTGCAGTAAACCCGGACATGCCATATTGACTGCCCATTGTTTTGGCAATCTGTTCTTCCAGAAGGAAAATCAGATGGAAGCAGTTGTCCAGATCGTTGGCAACAGCCAGAAATCCCTGTTTTTTATCGGGCTGCAGAACCAACAGTTTCAGATCAGAACAGGTATTCTGCATACGGTTCACATAATATATCGAGTTAAGCTGAGGGCATGAGGGAGTTTCCTCTGCCAGGTAGTTGATTTTTTCTCTCAGATTTTTGCTCCGCAGCAAATACCGCAGTTTCTTGTCTCTTGTCAGAAATGCCATGGATGCAATGCAGAGCGTTTCCAGTCCGTAGTATGCCCTGAGGTGGCGGGGATTTGACTGATAGAGTGCATGCAGATCGGAGGGGAGCTGACAGGTTTCATCGACTTCCATACTTTTGAGCATTTCATATACGGCTTCGCAGGTACTTGCCAGCAATGTGACCACGCCCTCACCGGCAGCGGTGCTTTTCTCTTTTTCACAGGCAAATCCGATCAAGTGGGACAGCAGGCAGGCTTTGTAGAGATCCATGTCCGTCAGGGAATCACTGAGCTGTTTGGTGACTTCCAGAAGAGTGCCGCTGTTGATAGCCGCTCCGACCATTTCCCCAAACGCAGGCTCCTGGTGGAGAAGCTGTTCGTTTCCGATCTCCTCAAAGGTGGTTTCTTTGCATAAAAACTCCAGTAATTTTTTATCTGTCATATCGGTTTCGCTCCTTTTGCGGATTTGCTGACTTGCTCTGTGACTGTCTGATGTTTGTATATCGTTTATTCTATGGTATCACAGTGAGGGAAATTTTTCCATTTGTTTTGGGGGAAAGTTGCGGCGGCGGTAGTTGTAGTTGCAGATGGAAGGAAACAGAAGCGCCTTTATTGAAGATGTAATTGCCCGGCCATGCAGAAAACACAATGGCTGTCTGCATGGCCGGATATATTATTGAGAAAGCAGTGTAGCTTCAGACCGCTGTCATGTCAAGGATCACAGCCTGATAATCTCCAAGTGTGACAACAGTGTCATTTTCGATATCCAGAGAAGGATAATTGTTCAGCAGTATACGTTTGACGGGGGCAGGCAGTGTAAGCGTTCTGGATTCTTTCCTGAAATTGGCCAGAACCAGCAGAGTCTGCGCTTCGCCACGGCGATAAAAGGCCATCAGGTTTTCGGCATCTTCCATAAAGGGTTCCAGTGTGCCATAGACGATGGTATCTGTATAGTCCGGGTGTTTTCTGAGCGCAATCAATGCCTGATAAAAGGAAAACAGAGAATTTTTGTCCCGCATCTGGGCTTTTGCATTGATCCTGGTGTAGTTGGGATTGACCCGGAGCCAGGGTGTGCCGGTGGTAAAGCCCGCATTTTTGCCGTCATCCCACTGGAAGGGGGTACGCGCATTGTCCCGGCTGTAAAATGATACGGCAGACAGCGCTTCCGCCTCTGACAGACCACTGCGGCGGGCCACTTCATATTCGTCCCGTGTACTTACATCATCGATCTCATCAATGGAGGAAAAGGGCAGATTTTCCATACCCAGTTCCTGGCCCTGATAGATCCAGGGCAGTCCCCGCAGCATAAAGGATACCGCCGCCAGCAGCTTTTTGGCAGGATCGGAAAGTTCCTGCGGCGGTATGTAGCGGCTGACGCCTCTGGGTTCGTCGTGATTTTCGATAATATTGGAAAGATATCCTACATTCTGCATCAGCTTTTGAGAGGTAAAACAGCAGGATTTGTATGCCTGGGGCGTAATATGACAGGAGTCATACCAGCCTTTCGGGCTTCCGCCCCACACAGCCGCCCGGAAATCGAACATGGTGGAGAAATAGCCGTCATCTCCGATAAAATCAGCCAGTTCTTCTTCTTTTACATTGAATACTTCACCTACGGTAAAGGCATCATATTTATGAAAGACCCGATCCCGCATCTCTCCCAAAAAATCGCCGATTCCCACCGCATCGGACAGCATGGTGGTCACTGCCGCAAGACCGTCGTCCCTGTCCGGAGGATAGTTGTAATTGGTAAAAGGCAGCGCTTTTTTGATGTTGATAATGGCATCGATGCGGAAACCCGCCAGTCCCTTGTCCATCCACCAGCACATCATTTGATAGATTTCTTCCCGCAGTGCCGGATTTTCCCAGTTCAGATCAGGCTGCTTTTTATGGAACGCATGAAGATAGTACAAATCAGTGCCGGGCACCGGTTCCCAGACACTGCCGCCGAAGTAGCTGCGCCAGTTATTGGGCGGCTGGCCATTTACGCCTTTTTCAAAATAGAAATAGTCCGCATAAGGTCCGTAGGGGTCCTGCAGCGCTTTCTGAAACCACTCATGTTCATCGGAGCAGTGATTGACCACCAGATCCATCAGGATAGAGATGTCTCTTTCTTTGGCTTTGGCGATCAGTTCCTCCATATCTTCCATAGTGCCGAAGCGGGGATCGATCCGATAATAGTCAGAGATATCATAGCCCTGATCTGCCAGCGGGGACTGGTAGCAGGGAGAGATCCAGATGATATCAATCCCCAGTTCTTTCAGATAATCCAGTTTGCCGAGGATGCCCCGCAGATCTCCGATGCCGTTTCCTGTAGTATCCAGAAAGCTCTTGGGATAAATTTGATAGGCCACTTTATTATGCCACCATTTTTTTTGCATACAACTTTCCTCCTGTTTCTGTCAAAATATTGGGAAACTGATTTTTTATTTTTCTTTATTGTAGCGCGTGTATCCGATAACTTCAAAAGTTAAACGCATAACCTGTGACAAAAAACAAAAGAAAAATTTATGCAAATTTACTAATTTAGCCGTCTGCAGGCTGTTTCGGCCCGGTGCTGTCCCGTTTTATCAGCGTAACCGGGAGCATGATCCCGGTTTCTGTTTCCCGGTTTTCTTTCAGGGCATGGAGTGCATCCATAGCGATTCTGGCCCGCAGCGCCACATCCTGTCTGACGGAGGTCAGAGTGGGAGAGATCTGTGTGCACATAGGCGTATCATCAAAGCCTGCAACGGAAATATGGCCGGGAACAGAAATATTCTGTTCGTTCAGAAAATGAATCAGATCTATGGCATAATAATCAGAAACGGCAAAAACAGCGGAAAATTCCAGGAGCCGTTCAAAACAGTCCAGATAAAATTGACGACGATGCGTTTTTTTCATGGGGATCAGCATAAATTCCGCGCTGCCGGGTGCGAATCCGTCGCAAAACCCATGATAGCGCTCTGCATCCATACAGTCCTGATTGTCAGAGATGCACAGAGCATGACTGTGGCCCTGCTGACGGAAAAAAGCGCCTACCTGAAAGCCTCCGTCATAATTATCAATGGTAATATTATAGATCCGATGGGCTGTTTCACAGTATCCGTCATAGACTACAAAAGGAATGCGCATATGATTTCTCAGATAGGCGTAATCCTGCCGGCAGAAACCCAAAAGTACCAGACCGTCCAGATTCCACATGGAAGCGAATTTTATGATTTCTTCTATAGCGCGGGTCTTTTTAATCATCATAAACAGGCCCCGTTTTTCGATCTCTGCCAAAAGATGATTCAGAGAGGCGGCGATGAACACATCTTCCAGAGTGTGGGATTCATACTTTTCATGGTCATTCACCACCACGCCGATAATACGGGAATCGTTTCTGGCAAGCAGGATGCCCGCCATACTGGGGATATATTGCCGCTCTTCCAGCAGAGCCTGTACTCTCTGAACGGTTCTGTCCGATACCTTTCCGGTTTTGCCGTGGAGTACATTGGAAATGGTTGCCGTACTCAGGCCCAGCTCTTTTGCAATATCACAGATTCTGACACGATGTTCATTCATTTCTATGTGCCTCCTTTACCCGATGGCTATGTAAGTATGCAGGTACATCGTCATTATCATATTCATAAAGAACAGGAACATTATACTACAGGCAGATAAGGAAGGCCTGAAAAAATACAAAAGAAATGCAAAGAGGATGCAACTTTTCCGGGCAGGGGAAGGTCTGATTATCAGAAAGGATTCAGAAGTGAAAATACGACGACGGAAGGACTTTTTGAAAAAAATGGTTGACTTTTCGGATATGATTTGGTATTATTAATGACGTGCTGATACAGCTTATAGTCAGATCACGTCATGCGGGTGTAGTTCAATGGTAGAACACCAGCCTTCCAAGCTGGATACGTGGGTTCGATTCCCATCACCCGCTGCTGAAAGCCTTACGGGAGTAGGGCTTTTTTAGCGAGGTGAAGTCTGATTCCGGGAAGGATGCCGCAAATTGTCGTATGGGGAAACTCAAAAAATTGTGTGTTGACATTCGCAGCGGTCTATGGTAGTATTTACAAGTACCGATTTGAACGGTTAATTTCATACAGGCACGAGTGGCTCAGTGGTGGAGTATCGCCTTGCCAAGGCGAGGGTCGCGGGTTCGAATCCCGTCTCGTGCTTTGATTAAAGTAGCGGAAATGTTGAAAAATCAGCATTTCCGTTTTTTTGTCGTTTCAACTGTCAGACACTTTTAGACGGTGGTTACAGTTGGTTACAATGCCTTTGTGTGAGTTTGGCCAGACTTATGGGACATTATGAATTTTGATAGGTGTGTTGCATTTCCTGCTGTATCTGTTCCGGATTTCAGGACTGTTGGACAAAACAAAGAGTTTCTCTGAACATAAAAATGGAAGCAATGGGGCT
>VSOB01000044.1 GCA_009774625.1 Lachnospiraceae bacterium | reverse complement strand
CCCGATATTGGGCCGGAAATACGAAAGGACCCTAGTGTGAAGGTTAACCGCCTTGCCCACATAAAGGATGGTGTCCGCCGTATCACGCATCAGATATACACCCGGAGATTTGGGGAGTTTCTTCAGCTCTTCTTCTATTTGAAACAAAGGCATCCCTCCTTTTTTGAGGATTTGAGGGGGATAATGTATCTGTCAACTTGTATCAATGGTTTGCTGACTGCTCAGGACTATGGAAAAACTGCTGCAGGTCTTACTGCAGCAGTTCGTGTTGACAGCAGTGTGTTACAACCCTTCCCCTGTTCCGTTTCCGGGTTTTGTGTCAGTTCCGGAAGGAGGTTTGGGGCTTTGGGGAAAGCGGTTGTCGGGCATGTAAGTTCCGTCCCGGACAATGATACGCTGCCCTCCGCCCGGAAGGGGCGCCTTTTCCGGGTTTTCAGCCGGCGTACCGGATTCATTGGCCGGTCGGTTCTCTTCGGATATGGCGGGCAATGAAAATCTCTCTTTCTCTTTCTCCGCCTTTTTCTCGTCGGATTCTTCTTCCGGTTCCGGTATGCCCTTTATTTTACGGAAAATTTTCATAAACTCTTTGCCGGTTATGGTTTCTTTCTGGATCAGGAAATCAGCCAGTTCATCCATTACTTTACGATTGTCCTTCAGCAGGCGTTTGGCTTCTTTATAACCTGACTTCAGGATCTTCATCACTTCTTCATCCACTGCGGAGGCTGTGGCATCGGCGCAGTTCATTACCGTGCGCCCGTCCAGATAACGGCTCTCCACAGACTCCAGTCCCATCAGTCCGAACTTTTTGCTCATACCATACTGGGTCACCATGCTTCTGGCAATGTTGGTTGCCTTTTCGATGTCATTGGCCGCACCGGTGGTCACTGTGTCAAAGACGATCTCCTCTGCTGCCCGTCCTCCCAGAAGTCCCACCAGCATATCATGCAGCTCCGCCTGGGTATTCAGATATTTCTCTTCTTCCGGCACATGCATCACATAGCCCAGAGCGCCCATTGTCCTGGGTACGATGGTAATTTTCTGCACCGGTTCAGAATTTTTCTGAAGTGCGCTGATCAGCGCATGCCCCACTTCATGATAGGAGACGATCTTACGCTCTTCCTTGCTCATAATGCGGTCTTTCTTTTCTTTGCCCACCAGAACGATCTCCACAGCATTGAACAGATCCTTCTGACATACATATTCTCTGCCTTCCTTTACTGCATTGATGGCCGCCTCATTGATCATATTGGCAAGATCCGAGCCTACCGCGCCGCTGGTGGCCAGGGCAATGGCATCCAGATCCACACTGTCATCCATCAGTACATCTTTGGCATGTACCTTGAGGATTTCCACCCGGCCCTTTAAGTCCGGTTTGTCCACAATGATACGTCTGTCAAACCGGCCGGGACGCAGCAGTGCCTTATCCAGTATTTCCGGTCTGTTGGTGGCGCCCAGTATCAGGATGCCTTTGGAAGTGTCAAACCCGTCCATCTCGGAAAGGAGCTGATTCAGGGTCTGTTCCCGCTCTTCATTGCCGCCGCCGTATTTGGAATCACGGCTGCGTCCGATGGCATCAATTTCGTCAATAAAAATAATGCAGGGCGCATTTTTGTTTGCCTCTTTAAACAGATCACGGACACGGGAAGCGCCCACGCCCACATACAGCTCGATAAAATCAGAACCGGTCAATGAGAAAAACGGCACATGGGCTTCTCCGGCCACTGCCTTAGCCAGCAGCGTCTTACCGGTTCCGGGCGGGCCCACCAACAAAGCGCCTTTGGGCAGCTTGGCGCCGATCTTCACATAACGCCCCGGATTGTGCAAAAAGTCCACCACTTCCTGCAAAGACTCTTTGGCTTCGTCCTCCCCGGCCACGTCTTTAAAAGTAACGCCCGTTTCCTTCTGCACATAAACTTTAGCATTGCTCTTACCCACACCCATCGGCCCGCCGCTGCCCGACATTTTCCGGATGACAAAGCTGAGCAGGACCCAGCACAGGGCAATGGGCAGCACATACGTAAGCAGAATTGAAAGCAACAGGCTGGAATTGTCGGGAATGTCTCCCGCCACCTCCACATGATACCGCAGCAGTCTCCTGGTCAGTGTACCGTCATCTTCTACTTTTCCTGTATAGTACGTAATCGGAGGGGCCTGATACAAAATGCCTTCCTTCTGCTCCGGCTGAACCGGCTTGATGGTAATCTGATCGGAACCGATCTCCACACTTTCCACCTCACCGTTTTCCACCATTTCAATAAATTCATTGTAAGGGATCTCTCTGTTGGCCGCATTGTTCATCACCTTCATGAAATAGCTCATGCAAAGCAATGTTACCAGAGCCGCAATCAGAAAAAGCAGCAGGCTCTGCCGCCTGGGATTCTGATCCCCCTGCCCGCCGTTCCTGTTGCCGTTTCCGTTATTTCCGCCTCTATTTCCATTGCCGCCGTTTCCATATTGATTCAGATTTCCGTTATCCTTATCCATATATACCTCCTGTCTTTCAATTCTTTGAAAGACCATCATTTTCATTATAGAGACAGTGCTTTCATAAATCAAGTTCCATTCCATGAAAAATCCATTAAATAATATGAAGAAACTCTGTCCCCGCCGCCCCTTCCCCGGAAAAACATTTCTGAAATTTTGCCGGAAAACAGTGGCTTTTTCCTCCTGCCCATGATACAATCAATTATTATTTGAGGAGGAAATCACAATGCCAGTAAAATACGTATTTGTAACAGGCGGTGTCGTGTCCGGTTTGGGAAAAGGCATCACTGCCGCATCTCTGGGACGGCTGTTAAAGGCCCGCGGTTATAAAGTAACCATGCAGAAATTTGACCCCTACATCAACATTGACCCCGGCACCATGAACCCGATTCAGCATGGCGAGGTATTTGTAACCGACGACGGCGCCGAAACCGATCTTGACCTGGGGCATTATGAACGTTTCATTGACGAAAGCCTGGACAAAAACTCCAACGTAACCACCGGAAAGGTTTACTGGTCCGTCCTGCAGAAAGAGCGCCGGGGTGATTACGGCGGCGGCACTGTGCAGGTTATTCCTCATATTACCAACGAAATCAAAAGCCGGTTTTACCGTAATTTTACCGATGAAGAAACACGCATTGCCATTATCGAAGTGGGCGGTACGGTAGGCGACATTGAAAGCCAGCCTTTTCTGGAATCCATACGGCAGTTCCAGCATGAGGTAGGCCGGAGCAATGCCATCCTGATCCATGTTACTCTGATCCCTTATCTGCGTGCCTCTCAGGAAATGAAAACCAAACCCACACAGGCCAGTGTCAAGGAGCTGCAGGGAATGGGCATCCAGCCGGACATTATCGTATGCCGGAGCGAATATCCGCTGGGACAGGGCATCAAGGACAAGATCGCTCTCTTCTGCAATGTTCCCAACAACCATGTTCTGCAGAATCTGGATGTGGAATACCTGTACGAAGCGCCTCTGGCTATGGAAAAAGAGCATCTTGCGCAGGTAGCCTGTGAATGTCTGGGACTGCCCTGTCCTGAGCCAAATCTGAATGACTGGGAAGAAATGGTGGAAGCGCTCCGTTCTCCCACACAGGAAGTTACCATCGCCCTTGTCGGCAAATACATCCAGCTCCATGATGCCTACATCAGTGTGGTGGAAGCGCTGAAGCATGGTGGCATCTCCCAGAGAGCCACCGTAAACATCAAATGGATTGATTCAGAAACCGTCACCGACGAAAATGTATCCGATCTTCTGGCAGATGCAGACGGCATTCTGGTACCCGGAGGCTTTGGCGACAGAGGCATCGAAGGCAAGATCAGGGCCATCACTTATGCCAGAGAGCATGCCGTACCCTATCTGGGCCTTTGTCTTGGTATGCAGCTTGCCATCGTGGAATTTGCAAGAAATATGATCGGATATGCCGATGCACACAGTGTGGAGCTGAATCCTTCCACCACCCATCCGATCATCGACCTGATGCCGGACCAGAACGGTGTGGAGGACATCGGCGGAACACTGCGTCTGGGTTCTTATCCCTGTGTACTGGACGAAACCTCCAAAGCCTATCAGTTATATCAGGAAAAGACCATTTATGAACGGCACAGGCATCGTTATGAAGTCAACAACGATTTCCGTATGGTGCTGACCGAACATGGTATGAAGCTGTCGGGCCTCTCTCCCGACGGACGGATCGTGGAAATGTGCGAACTGCCGGAGCATCCGTTTTTCCTTGCCACTCAGGCTCATCCGGAGCTGAAATCCCGTCCCAACCGACCCCATCCGCTGTTCAGCGGCTTTATCAAAGCAGCGGTACAGCAAAAGAGCCGATAACCGGGAGCTGAAAAAGTATCTTTGTCTATAGTTTTTTCAGGAAATTTCCGCCGATATGAACCCCCTCATTCACTACAATGAATGCATGGGGGTCATATTTTCTGATAATATAACGCAAATGTGCCAGTTCATACTTGGAGAGCAGGATATAAAGAATCTGTTTTCCTTCTTCCGTATAAGCGCCTTTTGCACTCCACTTTGTCAGGCCGCGCTCCATTTCCCGCATGATCTCCGCTTCCATCTCTTCATTTTGTTCATTGGTCACCACTTTGACTTCCACATTGATGTTCTGAGAATGCAGTCTGTCTACCGCTGTGGAATTGACAGAGGCATAGATCAACGAATAAATCACCGTAGGCACATCAAACAAAAACAGGCAGATACCATACAATACTGCATTTACCATCAGATTCAGTTTTCCCACGCTGAAATCTTTTTTCCATTTAATCAGCGCCAGGCCCAGAATATCCATGCCGCCGCCGGAACATCCCATCCGCAGCGGGATACCGATGCCTGCCCCGCATATAATGCCGCCGATCAGGCAGGATGCCAGTACATCCTCCCCCATGATCGGGCTGGATGGAATGGGAATCACAGAAAGAAACAAAGTCATAGCGGTCACACAGACCATAGTCTTTACAAAAAAGGTTTTTCCTATTTTCTTAATTGCCGTAATAAAAAGCGGCACATTCAAAAGATAATAGATGATACCCGAAATATCCAGTCCGCCGAAAGACAAATGAAGATATCTGGTCAATACGGTACGGATCATCTGACAAAATCCCATCAGGCCGCCGCTGTACAGCCCTACCGGGACAACAAACAGATTCATACCGATTGCATACAGCAAAACACCGCCAACGCCTCCCAGCAGCAGCTTCCCCTGACCCAGAACAAACTGCCGGTCTTTTATTTTTTCTATATCTGCTTCCATACTCATACTCTGTCAAACCTCCGTAAAATTTCCTCTCACTGTCGAACCTCATCCCGAATTTTGAATATCATAGTTAGTAAATTGACGAAAAATGAACTTTTTCGGGAGTAATTCATGCCTGTCGTCTCTTCCCTGATTTTTGCATTCTCAGTAAATATTGATGCGTTTCTGGTTGGTATGTCCTATGGCATCCGGAAGATACATGTAACCTTTCTGCAGAATCTGCTGATCAGCCTGATCTCCTTTGCAGGCACTCTGCTTTCTCTGCTTCTGGGCCGCCGCCTCCTCGCCTTCCTGCCCGACTTTGCGGCTGCCTGTGCAGGCAGTATCATTTTATTCGCCCTGGGCCTTTATTATCTGTATAAATCTCTGACTGTTTCCGGGCACAGCCTGCATTCCGAAAGCCTTCACATAACCCTCTCGCTGAAAGAAACCCTGCTTGTAGGGGCCGCGCTTTCTTTTAACAACATCGGTATCGGTATCGGCGCCAGTATGTCGGGCATCGTATTGCTGCCTGCCGCCCTGCTTACCTTCCTTACCTCCGCCGTATTTCTGTGTTCCGGGAATCATCTGGGCAACACTTCTCATCTGCGCCTTTCCAACCGCTGCGCCGATCTGCTGTCCGCTGTCATGCTCATACTTCTGGGCATCTGCAACTCCGCTCTTTAGCCAGACCGCAGAAAAAGCCGTCCGAAACAGAAGTCATAAAGCGTTTATGTTTCGGACGGCTGCCAGCTCAGTGTTTCAGCAAAGTATCCGCCAGTTCTTCCAGTTGTGTTACCGTTTCCGGTTTGATTGCAGACCTGATGGTAATCATCGGGTCAAGAATGGTGATCTCTTTCATTTCCTCCAGCAGCGCTTTCATTGCCTTGCCGGCTGTGGGCCCCCAGGAACCGTTTTCGATAAGGGCCACAGTCCTGTTCTGAAAATTCTTTCCTTTCAGATGACGCAGAAAATCATCCATAGCCGGGAACACACCGGCATCATAAGAAATCGCTGCCAGTACCAGCCGGTCATAGCGGAACGCATTTTCGATTGCCTCATGCGGATCCTCCCGGCAAAGATCGCAGACTTTCACCTTCACCCGGCTCTTTGTCTCTAAAATCTCCTTCAGCTTCATGACCGCCTCCCTGGTATGCCCATACACTGATGCAAAGGCAATCAGGATCCCCTTATCCTCCGGTTCATAGCGGCTCCATATGTCATACTTACCGATATAATATGCCAGATTTTCTGTCAGCACAGGCCCGTGCAGCGGACAGATCACAGCCACCTCCAAAGTGGCCAGTTTCTTCAAAAGCGCCTGCACCTGCGGCCCATATTTTCCACAGATGTTAATATAATACCGTCTGGCTTCGCAGGTCCAGTCCTCAGCCGTATCCCTTGTCCCGAATTTCCCAAAACCGTCCGCACTGAATACGATCCGCTCCGTTTTCTCATACGTCACGATCACCTCCGGCCAGTGTACCATAGGCGCGGTATAAAACTGCAGGGTATGCGCCCCCAGCTCCAGGGTATCGCCTTCCTTCACCACCAGCATCCTGCCTTCCAGGTCAATCTCAAAAAACTGCTTCATCATCTGAAATGCCGAAGCGCTTGCCACGATCTTCATCTGCGGGAATCTGTCTGCCAGCTCCTGTACGCTCCCGGAATGGTCCGGCTCCATATGCTGTACCACCAGATAATCCACTGATTTTCCGTTCAGCGCCAGTTCCAGCCCCGCCAGCCAGTCATCTGTCACCCGTCCGTCCACAGTATCCATCACAGCTGTTTTTTCATCCAGAATCACATAAGAATTGTATGCCATACCATGTTTTACAGCATATTGGCCTTCAAACAAAGTCACCGACCTGTCGTTCACGCCTATATTAATAATCTTCTCTGTTACATGCTCCATATAATCTTTCTCCTTTGATTCGCTGTTTTCATTGCGTTTCTCCGATACAGACTGTATTGTAACACCTTTTGACCCATATGGCAATCATTTCACAAATCTCATCAGGGGCGCTGTCCCATACCGCCTTCCAGCGTAATCGTTTCCCCTGTCATATATTTAAAATCCGGCGAGGCAAGCTGTACACAGACCCGGCCGATCTCCGCTTCCGCATCTCCGAAGTATCCTGCAGGCGGCATCTTTACATTGGCCTGAAAGGCTTCCGGATATTCCCGCTTAAATGTTTCCAACTGTGCGGTCCAGGCCAGAGGGCAGATCACATTCACATTGACGCCGTCCCTGGCCCACTCTGTAGCCGCCACTCTGGACAGACCGCGGATTCCCTCTTTCGCCGCCGCATAGGCGCTCTGGCCGAAATTCCCGAACAGACCGGCGCCGGAAGCGAAATTAATCACCGCGCCCTTGTTTTTCGCCAGATACGGATAACATGCTTTCATATAATAAAACGTGGCATACAGTCCGGAATACAGGGCCAGATCAAACTGCTCACCGGTATGCTCTGCCAGAGGCACTCCGGATGCAGAGGCCTGCGCCACATTGATCAGCACATCGATCCGGCCAAAGGCTTCTATCGTCCGTTGGACCACTTCATTTACCACACCTTCATTGTCCGCTCCTGCCTTTACATCTGCCCCGGCAGGCAACACGCGGATCTGATACAGCCGCTCCAGCTCTTCTTTTGCCTCTTCCAGCTTCCTGGTATTGCGTCCGGTCAGAACCAGATTGGCGCCCTCTTTTGCATAAGCCGTAGCTATGCCGTATCCTATGGAACCGCAGCCGCCGTTTTGCAGCACAGCCCGTCCTCCTCCTGTGATAATTGCCGTTTTACCTGTTAAAAATCCCATTCTGCTCCCTCCTGTCACTGCAGCAAAGCCAGCACGCCCTGTTTGCTCATATTAGCCTGACTCATCATGGCTTCCCCTGTCTGCGACAGAATATTCAACATAGAAAAAGCCACCATTTCTCTGGCCACATCCGTATCCCTGATCCGGGATTCTGCTGCCGTGGTGTTTTCCGCAATATTCGCCACATTGTTGGCCGCATGCTCCAGACGGTTCTGGTATGCGCCGAATTTGCTTCTGATATCGCTTACTTTTTTCAGCGCTGCATCCAGCATTGCAATCGCTTTATACGCCTGCCCCTCAGTTTTTACATTCAGTTTCCGCAGTCCCATACGATTCACCGACAGCTTCTGTCTGGGAATATAAATATAGTCCCTGCCGTTGGCACTGCATTGGATCCGCAGACCGTCCGCCAGGCTTTCTCCCTTTCGCTGCGGCATTATCTGCTGCGGCGTATTGGCTTCTGTTATCATGGCCTTATTGTCATTGGCATCTCCCGTAATGCGGTATTTTGCGGCCTCACTGACCAGATCCATCCGGGAAGCCTTTGCCACATCTCCCAGAATCGTATCCCGGATATATTCATCCAGATACTGTTCCAGCGGCTTTCCCTGGGTATCCAGTGAAACATTCTGGATTTTATACCTGTCCAGGCCTGCATGTGCCGGATTGGCAGGATCATATTTTTCATAACTGCCCGAAGCAGCATCATAAATATATTCACCGTCCGCACTTGGTATATAATCTATTTTCAGTTTATCCGGGCTGAACAGGCTACTGTAATCATACTCAAACTTCATACTCACCGATTCACCGGCATTGTTCTCATCAAACAGTGTGAAATCAAATTCTGTTATGGTATTCAGCCCATATGCATATGGGGAAAACGATGCATCAGTCGCCTGGGAAACACCATTTTCCACATAACCAGGCCGGTTATCAAACACATACAGCCTGGAATCGTTGGCAAAGGCAGCGTACTGACTGAAATGAAAATCATAGTCGGCCGCATCAATGATTTCCAACATCGTACCTGCAAATTCCACACCATCGCTCACGCCGTTCGTCATCATAGAATCCATGTCGATATACAGAGTATAGTTTTGTCCCTGCCGTTCATAATAATACCCATATTTTTTATTGTTGATCTCGGTTTCCTGCCATGCGGGATCAATAATCTCTCTGGTAACAAACTGGATGCTGTAATGATTGCTGCAAGTCTGGCAGGTGGAATCAAATCCCATGCCGATCAGATCGGCCAGCTGAAAATTGGCGCCCAGTCCGCCAAAATCAATATAAGCGCCTGCATAATCTGTTTTGCTGCCCAGATGTAACGTAGATTTCAAATCCGGATCAGCAGGATCAAGGGTTATCACATCTTTTAAATAGCTGCTTCCTCCGCCGCCGGTGATATTGCCCGGTGAAATCAGACTGGTCAGATTCGTATCATTGGGTTTTGCGGCTCCTGCCCGGTAACGTGCCGCCACTACCTTCAGATAAGCATTCATACTGTCTGTGATCTTCTTCTGGATCTTCGTTACCAGTTTATTGGTGTCTGCCTCCGTATCCCTGTATTCCTTTGTGGTCGTATTGCCGTCCCGTGTATTTGTGTATCCCACTGTGAACTGTTTTCCGTCAAACTGCAGGCCCGCACTTCCAAAGGTATCCTTGTCCTTTGTATAGTCTCTTCCGAGTCCGTATTCCTCCTCCAGTGTAAGTGACAAAAAATCCCTTGTGACCGTTCCACTCAATACATTGGGATAGGCGGCGCTGTCCACCGTCAGCGCCGCATGATTGGAAACGCTTGCCGACTGCAGTCCTTCCAGTTTCACTCCATTCAGGGCATCTATCACAGAGTCTTTGCTGGTTTCATTGAGCATCTGCCAGGAAAAGCGCAGTTCTGCTTCCGCATTTATCGCATATGAATATTTGTAAGTCTTATCCTCCCAGATATCCTTACTCTGATCGCCCCAGTTGGCAATTCCTATATCCGCCCAGGACTTGTGGGAACCTGCAACCGCCGTGCCGTTTTCTTCCAGCCAGATTCCGTCAAACGTCCCGCCGGTACCGTCTCCCGCGCAAATGGTATATTCCACTGACGAAAAATCGGCTTTTTTCTCTATAAAGGCCTTTACCTCATCATTGTCCGCAAAAGTAATATATGTATCCCCGAAATCCGCAAACAACGCTTCCTCTTCTGTGGGCACCTGATAGGTACTTTTCCATCTGGTACCTGTAATCTTCTGCACCACATCAAAAAACTCATCTCCCATCTCAGGCGTAAAAGATGCTGTAAATCCATGATAACTGAAATAATACGGCTCATTTGCAATATCATCTTTGTTCAGCGGACGGCCCGAAGCAGTCCTTACATGTTCCCACCCGATCAGCTCACCATTGATATGAATCCCCTCATATCCCGCAGCCACTTCAAACTCTCTGGTCACCTGAGGGGGTTTACTGCCTGCCTCACAGGTCAGTTTCAGACGGGTTCCATCCTCCGCCTTTAAGGTATAGCTGCCCGGCTGGAACATGCCTGTGGCGGCGTTATACATACCGGGACTGATGGCCGACCAGGCATAACGCTTCCCCTGCCAGGCAATTCCCCCATATGTGGCAGTTCCTGTAGCGGCATCATAAGAGTCATTATAAATGTAAATATCATCAGGGTATCCGGAAAACCGCAAATCATACACCTCATGATATGTATCCGGCTCCTCCTCTCCTTTGAACAAATATTCCTCATTGTATTTGGTCGTTTCACAAATACGGTCCATCTCTGTTTTCAAATGCTGTATTTCCCTGTCGATGCCCTCCCGGTCGTCTGACGAATTGGTCCCATTGGCAGCCTTTATGGCCAGTTCATTCATCCTCTGGAGCATATCGTGCACTTCATGCAGGGCGCCGTCTGCAATCTGACAATATCCCACGCCTTCCTTAATATTATCCAGACCCTGGTTCAGTCCCCGGATCTGGTGGCGCATTTTTTCGGAAATACAGAGTCCGGCCGCATCATCTGCCGCCCTGCCTATTTTAAAGCCCGAAGAAAGGCGTTCCGCACGCTTTGCTTTTTCACCTGTCGTAATCTGATATTCTCTCTGTGCATTCATCGCCGTCAGATTATGACTGATTATCATAGATGCATCCTCCTGTTTTCACTGAAGTCAAAAGTCTTAACCATTTACCCGGAATGCTTCTCCGGGGATATCACTTATAAATCATAATACATCTTAAATTCAGCCGGATTAGGAATCTGCTCCAGCTTTTTCAGCTCGGCCCGTTTCCGTGCCACCCACACATCGATCAGGCGCTGAGGGAATACGCCGCCCTTTGTCAGATACGCATGGTCAGCCTCCAGGGCATCCAATGCCTCGGCCAGTGACTTGGGCAGTCCTTTGATCTTTTTCTGCTCTTCCTCCGACAGGGTATAGAGATTAAAGTCATAAGGGCCCCATCCGTTTTCTGCCGGATCGATTTTCTGTGCGATGCCGTCCAGGCCGGCCATCAGAATGGCCGCATAGGCATAATAAGGATTGGCTGTGGCATCCGGATTGCGCAGCTCGAACCGCTTTGTTTCCGGAGATTTGGCATACGCCGGAATCCGGATCACTGCGCTGCGGTTAGAAGTGGCATACCCAATCGTCACTGGCGCCTCATAGCCCGGCACCAGACGTTTGAAAGAGTTGGTGGACGGATTGGTAAAGGCGCACAGCGAGCCAATGTGCTTCAACAGTCCGCCGATAAAATAATGGGCCGTCCGGCTCAGACCCGAATAACCGTTCTCATCATAGAACAGCGGTTTGCCGTCCTTGAGAAGCAGCATATGTACATGCATGCCGCTGCCTGCCTCCTGATAAATAGGCTTGGGCATAAAAGTGGCCGTCCTGCCTTCCCGTGCCGCCATATTTTTAATGATATACTTTATAATCATAGTATTGTCTGCCATAGCAGGCATATCCGCCAGCTCTACCTCGATTTCCATCTGGCCCGGTCCGCCCACCTCATGATGATGATATTTGACCTGAATGCCCCAGTCCTCCATCATCATACACATCCGGCTGCGCAGGTCATAGCCCACATCCTGAGGCGCAGCCACATGATACCCGCCTTTGTAGGGCACCTCATAACCATTGTTGCCCGGCGCATCCAGACTGCAGTTCCAGTCGGCCTGCCGGGTATCGATCCGGTATCCGCACTGCTGCGGCGTCACCTCATAACGGGCGCTGTCAAACAGGTAAAACTCAAACTCCGGCCCGATCACCATCCGGTCCGCAATCCCCTGTTCCTTCATATATTCCACGGCCCGCAGGCTTACATTTTTCGGATACTGGTCAAAAGGCTTGTTTTCCCCTTTTCCGATGGTGCATACATTGCCGCACATGGTCAGTGTGGGTGTCTCGGCAAAAGGATCCACATAAGCGGTATCAGGATCCGGCAGAAATACCATATCGCTCTTTTCAATAGGAGCATAGCCATAATTGGAACCGTCAAATCCGATGCCGTAAGTAAACGTATTCTCCCCGAATCGTTCCACCGGAATGGTAATATGCCGCCACCGTCCGTCAATATCCGTCATTTTAAAATCGATCATACGGATTTTCTTTTCTTCACACAATTTTTGAATCGCTTTGATTTTGTCCATAGCCCTGCTCCTTCTTCGCGGCCGATCAGAAACGGCATTTTATATAAAACTTCCCAAATACCACTAAAATCAACCTGTTTTTCATCCATTTTTCACAAATATGAAATCATTATATCATGACATTCCGGAATTTGGTATAATATTCCCATGAGAAAACGGCGAAAACCACAAAAATTCCTTATAACAGCTTTGCTTTCCGGTCTTTTCCTTTATTTGTGTCTGTGCTTGTCCCTGCGGATATCCGTACATGACTCCTCACTGCCGGAAGAAGATTGTACCTTATATTATGTAGTCAACGCAGACGGCATGAAAGGACTTGGACACAGTATCCTGCTGCTGACCGATGAAAACGGCTGCGGCACGGTACTCAGCTTTAACGGTATGCAAAGTTCGCTGGGTGAAAGCATTCTGGGCAAAGCAGGTGTGGGAAAGATGAGCACAGGCACAATGAGCGCGGAAGAAGTTTCTCTCTTTCTCAAAACCGGAAATCTGCATCTGGACGGAGATCAGCTCAATGACAACTATGACTGGGCACTGTACCGTCCGATCAGTCCCGAAGCCTATCAGGCAGTTCTGTCACATGCACAGATCTATTTCCGCACTGAGGAACGCTTTCAGAGCCTGTATACCCGGTGGGCGCTGGCAGACCTGGAAACAGAAAAAGCTGTACTGGCACAGGAAATGGAAGAGATGCGCCAAGACAGGACGTTGCCGCTGTACCGGCTCTATACGAACAACTGCGATCATGCAGCCAGAGAGCTGGCCGGGGCGGCAGACGACGCGATGCAGAATTATAACCTGCGCACATGGCACAGAACGCCCAACGGCAATTTAAAAGCATTCGGCCATGCGGCCCCTCAATGGGGCGCACTCTCACTGGGGGAAAACTCTCCGGGGGAAAAATTATTGGAATTTTTTATGATTTTTTAGTACTTTATTTTAGTCTACATACTCTCCCCGCCCGCTATGCCTGCTATATCTGCCCGTCAAAGTCCTTTTAAAAGAGCCTGCAGCAGCATGATATGATATTCTTCATCCTTGATAATCCGTTGCAGTACAGCGTCCACACAGGCATCGTTTATCATTTTAATATGCATTGCATACTGTGCCACCGCCTGTTTTTCGCTTTCCACATCGGCCAGCAGCATTTCCTTCAGCTCATGGGGAATCGTCAGATACCCCGGCGTCCACATACATTTCTTTCTGTCACAATATTTTGCCACAAAATCCACATCGCCGCCCAGGAGACAGATCAGTTCCCCCAGCTTCTGCAGATGCATCATTTCTGCCATCGCAATGCTCAGAATCACTTTTGCCGCTGCACAGTTCTCACCGGAGATCCGGTTTTCATTGTTGATGTACTGGGCAATGGCAGACAGTTCCGATACGGACCCGCAATAGTCCACACTGAGCAGATTGGCATACATCCGGTTTTTTCCTTCCACCCGGACGGGCGGGTAGGGCAGGTCCATCATAGCAGGCTTTCCACCCTGAAAGTTGCAGAGATTTTCCAAAGAAGCACTCTTTATTTCCAAATGGGATCCTCCAGGATACCTTTTCTCTATTCTATGCAGCATCGGCAAAAAAAGTGCTCTCTCAGTATCAGATAATATGGCGCCTTTCATCGGCAAAAAACACTGCCGCTTTATACAGGTCCGTACTCCGCTGCGAAAACGAAGGAAATAAAAACCCGCACTCCGGCATACCCGGTTCATATTCCCCTGTTAACGGGCAAAGGGCACAGATCAGATATTCATAAACTTCTTCCGATTCTCCCAGCCGCATATGATCCGCTGCCTTTACCGGCACATCATACCGGTCATGAAAAACATAAACCGCATATGCCTTTCTTTCCCGGTACCGCTCTCTTACCAGCTCATAAAAGGTATCCAGCAGCGCATCATTTTTAAGCCCGCAGCTCTTAATGGCCGCCAGAAGCTGCCACATACTGCCGGCTCCCCTCCTGTCCGCAGGAAATGCATATTCCCGGAGCTGTTCATTCGTCCGTGAAAATGGTATGGCTTTTGCGATGGACAGATTGCGTTTCCGCTCCCCTGGAGAGAGATTCAGGAAATTGGTATTAAAAGTACCGTCAATCTCTCCGTCCTCATCCATATAACATCCGGCGATCCTGGTCATGGAAGTCCTGGAAGGCGTCATCCGTCTGGTCAGCTCCAGCATATCCTCCCGGTTCAACATTTCTTATCCCCTCCTTGTCTCTGACTGTTCCGTTATCAAGCTATTTCAGTTCTAACTGGGCACGGACATCCTGGATATTTTTTGCCATATCACAGACCATCTTCAGACTTATCATCGACGGCAGCCTGGCTGTCATGCTTATCCTTACGGCGCTCAGCTCGATTTCGCCTCTTTTCTCCTGAAAAATCCCGGTATTCACTTTTGCCAGAGCCTTGCTTTTTGAACTTTCCAGATATTTCGGATTCCGTTCATCGTGACCCTGCCGTACTTTCTTAATCTGAACCCATACTACTATATCGGCTCTCTGCTGCTTTAACTCCAGCTTTATCTCTTTGCCAAGCGCCAACTGTGTCAGAATCAGCTTTCTGCCGAAGTCGTCTACTTTCACCTCACCCGAATCATCAATCTGATACGCCAGTTCGCGCAAGAGCAGCGCATGGGTATTGGAAATTTCATTGGAAATCACCATATTCAATGCAGCCTTCATATTAAAGATAAACCCTTCCAGCGAACTCCGTTCAGCAGGATCATGAAGCGTTGCCTTTTTAATCACTTCTGCCAGAAAAGTCGGCAGGCATTTCCAATGGGTCCGATAATTTTTTTTGATATATTTGATCAATTCCTCTTCGTACAGAGTAAACCTGTGCTGATAGGGAGCCGGATTGATACAGGTCAGTACATAATAGGACAGCATCCCGATACTGTATACATCCACTGCCGTATTCCTCTTGTAACGTTCATTTTCCTCTACCTGTTCGGGCGCCATAAACCCCTGCGACATGGCGCCCAGCGCCACCGTCAGCTCCTTTGCGCCTTTATGCCAGGACAAATCGAAATCCAGAATCACCACCGGGATGGCATCCTCACTGTTTTCGTAATAAAAGTCCTGCAGCATTACATTTTCCGGCTTCAGATCCCGGTGCAGAATACATTCCTCCAGGCCATGAGCCTTATGTATAATGTAAGCAATGCTCAATATAACCTCCAGCTTTTTATTCAGGCTCTTTAACAGATGGTCATCCACAGCCCTGCGCAGTGTGACGCCTTCCACATAATCCATAACAATGCATGCCGGGACTTCATAAGAAGAATATATCTTCACCATGCCTTCCACATGCTTGTCTTTCAGAATCTTCATGGACCGGATACCCCGGCGGAAACAGCTTAAATACTGTACCTTATCCTTCACCTCCGGAAGCAGGATTTTCAATGCGTACTTATTTCCGTCTTTATCATACACTTCATACACATTTCCGAAAGCGCCCCTTCCCACGGAGCCTTTGATATCATAGCCATAGATCTTGTTGCCCACCTCCGATTTATAGTTGATAAACCAGGCAATGTGCATTTGTGCCGCATATTTTTCGTAAAATCCCTGCAGCCGTTGTATCTGTTCCTGATCCGGAAATGTATCCGGCGGTATGATGTTGGCAATGTTCCCGTTCAGTATTTCCCGCAGCCGGTCTGTTCCCACCCGCAGACAGTCCTCATAGGCCGGAATATCCGTTTCCGTATATTTTTTCCCGACATACACTGACGGATGTTCTTCATCTCTGGGAATATATTCATAAAACCCTTCCAGCATCCGGACGACTTCCGGATGGCTTTTATCCTCCGGGGTATAATTGATACAGGAAATCCCATACCCACCCAGTTGTCTGCAGTCAGATGCCGTCAGATTGTCCCCGATATAATAGTTGTCATATCCCGCTATGGCATCTCCCACTGCTATCTCATTGAGCAGTGTCAGGAAATTGTGTTCTCTGGGATTAAACCCCAGGATAATCAGGTTTTTACTGTTGAGCAGCGCCGTCATGATGTTTTTGAAATTGCCGTCCCTGTAAACCTCCCGCTTTTCTCTGTCCGTAAATACCCAGGAAGAGGGGTCGCTTAATTCTCCGTGGGGGAAAAACACAAATTTATTTTCACCCGAAAGAAATGTACTGTACTTCACCCTTTCCCTGCTGGTGGCATAGTCAACGGCACTTCGTCTGACCTGAGAAAATGCATCCAACACCAGCCTGTCCACATTAAAGGTGATAACCCCATTTATATCCAGCTTCCATATCAGCTCATAGGCTTTGGGAATCGCCTTTCCCTTGCAGGACAGCCGGGTCATAATATATTTTTGATATTCCGCCGCAGGCAGCAGACGTTTCAGTTCTCCGAAGGCATGCCATTTATTGCTCATGGCCCTCAGCTGTTCCACCCAGTCCCTGCAGTCCTCTTTTTTGTCTTTACAGAATGCTTCATAATAATCAATCATACCTTCCAGCAGCCCGTTCCAGGAAGGCAGTCCTGCCGGTATGGACATTCCGGCCCCCAGTATACAGATAAAGCTCTGTGGATTCTCTTTCAGTTTTTTTGCCAGACGCAGTAAATTTTCATCTTCTGTATGATACATAAGTCCGCCTCTCCTATTTTTTGCTGATGTACATTTTTATTATTTTACCACATTTTATTTTGTATTGTTATTCATTGCAGAATTTTTCCATTTTTATTGTATTAATTGCACAAAAGAGATACAATAAAAAAGACTAAGATGTACAAGGAGGATAACCATGAGCCAACCAATAAACGGAACCCGTCCAAAGAAAAAAATAGCGGATAAAATTCTCTGGCAAATAGGAGGAAGTGTCATTTTCGTACTTCTTCTGATCGCAGTTGTCGCTGTCTGCATGGTGGGATGGCTGAGCATTACGTCGAAAGAAACGGAATTGATACAGGAATCCAATGCGGCTGCCAATCAATTGACCGGATTTCTGGAACAGTATACCAAAAGCGTGGAACAAATGGCAGTCAATCCGGAAGTCAAATCCGTTTTGCTGGAAACGAAACCCGGCAGTACTATGGGACAGGCGGAAAAAATAGATACCGTTATGGAAAATCTGTCCGGCATTGCAAATACTGACACTGAAAATGTGATGGCTGCATGGATTTCCGATCTGGATACCAGTTCCTTAATGCAGTCTGACGGCTTTGTAAGTGATGAAAACTGGGATATTACAGGGCGCGGCTGGTATGGCTGTATCGAAACAAAGAAAACCGTCCTGACAGAACCCTATGTGGATTCTTCCACCGGGAAAATGATTCTGAGCGCCGCATGTCCGGTGATTGACGATGCCACAGGAGATGTCCTGGGCGCGGTGGGTATGGATATCGCTCTGGATCATATGACTCAGATCATGAGCGGATACAAAATCGGCAAAAAAGGCTACATGCTGCTGTTATCGGAAAACGGCACTTTCCTGTATCATCCACAGAGCGACATCATACAAAAGAATGTCACAGAGGTGAATATCTCCCGAAATGTGGCAGACGCCATCGCATCCAAAACAGATATCTTTTTACAGTATAAAGCAGACGGCATCATAAAATACGGCTCTCTGCAGCGTGCCGGAGATACCGGATATATCGTACTAAGCAGTATGCCCATGTCGGAATATTACGCTACGCTGGCCGTAATGGTCATCGCACTGATCCTGATCTTTGCCATCGGCATCATACTGATCGCAGTCAGCATCCGCAAAAGCGCCGCCAGTCTGGCAAAGCCGATTCTGGAGCTGAACCATACCGCACAGCGGCTTGCTGCCGGAGATCTGGATGTAACTATTCAGATCACAAGTGAAGATGAGATAGGGGAACTGGGAGAATCATTCCAAAAGACAGTCAACCGGCTGAAAGAATATATTGCATACATAGATGAAACAGCAGAAGTACTGGCACAGATTGCGGACGGCAAACTCAGCATTCATCTGAAATATGATTATGTGGGTGAATTTCAGAAAATCAAAACCGCCCTGCTCAATATTTCCGATTCCATGAATCAGGTGATGCTTGGAATCAACGACAGCTCAGGGCGCGTATCCGTTGGAGCGGCCGAACTGGCCACCGCTTCCCAGATCCTGGCGGAAGGCGCAGAGCAGCAGGCCGCATCCATTGCACAGCTTGCCGCAACGACTCATACTGTAACAGATCAGGTGGAAAACAGCCGTCGGGAAGCAGAGGCTTCTGCCAAAGCAACTGCCCAGGCCGCCGATATGATCGAACAGAATCAGGTCAAGATGAAACAGATGATGGATGCCATGAACGAAATCCATCAGACCTCTCAGCAGGTCGTCGGCATCATACAGACGATTGAAGAGATCGCATCCCAGACAAATCTTCTGTCGTTAAATGCCTCCATAGAAGCGGCCCGCGCCGGTGAAGCAGGAAGAGGTTTTGCAGTGGTGGCGGATGAAATCGGCAAACTGGCACTGGAAAGTTCCAAAGCCGCCAATACCACAAAAGAGTTGATTGAGGTCTCAATGGAAGAGATCGGCAAAGGAAATACCATTGCCGCCGGCGCTATGAACTCCCTGAAGGAATCCGTAAGCGCTGTGAACCATGTCAATAAAATGATTCAGAAAACAGCGGAAAATGCCGCAGTACAGGCAGAAAATATGAGACAGCTCCGGACCGGAATCGAAGAAATATCCCACGGAATCCAGGATAACTCCGCGGCCTCCCAAGAAACGTCAGCCACCTCCGAAGAACTGGCTTCTCAGGCTGAAATCCTGAATAAAATGGTTCAGAAATTTGAGCTTTGTGAGTAAGCAGACAAATAGCTTCCGGGCGGCTCATTGTACGCGGGAATCAAATCCCTGTATGACCGACATTTATATACGCAATACAAAGCACATTGCCTGCAGAACCCTGCATAAGCAATGTGCTTTTATCTTTCTATATCTGTTACTGTAAATGAGTCCGGAAAAACTGCTCTATTTTATCAAAAGGAATCACATCCAGCCTGTCATACAGATCTGTATGGACTGCATCCGGTATGATGACCAGTTCCTTGTTATCGCCTTTCAGCATTTTATATACGTCTTTGCTGAAATAGCAGGAATGCGCTTTTTCTCCATGAACCAGCATAACCGCGCTGCGAATCTCGTCTGCATACTGCAGGATCGGCATATTCAGGAAAGACAGGGCGGATGTCACATTCCAGCCTCCATTGGAATTCAGGGAACGGGCATGGTATCCCCGCTTTGTCTTATAGTAGTTGTGATAATCCTTAAAGTAAAACGGCGCCTCCTCCGGCATCGGATCAACCACACCTCCGGCCAGTGCATAGCTTCCTTTTTTGTAATCTTCGATTCTCTGCGCATTCATGGCCCTGCGCTTTTCATAACGGGCCTCTTCGCTGTCCTCTCCGTCAAAATATCCCTTTGCATTGACGCGGGTCATATCGTACATGGTAGAAGCCACGGTTGCTTTGATTCTGGTATCAACGGCCGCTGCATTAACTGCCATACCGCCCCAGCCGCAGATTCCGATGATACCGATTTTTTCCGGATCCACGTTTTCCTGTACGGAAAGGAAGTCAACCGCCGCCTGAAAATCCTCCGTATTGATGTCAGGCGACGCCACATACCTGGGCTGTCCGCCGCTTTCCCCGGTAAAGGAAGGATCAAATGCTATCGTCAGAAAACCTCTTTCCGCCATTGTCTGTGCATACAGCCCCGCTGCCTGTTCCTTTACCGCTCCGAAAGGTCCACTGACAGCAATCGCCGCCAGTGGTCCGGAAGCCCCCTCAGGTTCGTAAAGGTCTGCTGCCAGTGTGATCCCATAGCGATTGTGAAATGTAACCTTTCGATGATTTACCTTTTCACTTTTGGGAAATGTCTTATCCCACTCATTCGTCAGATTTAATTTTTCCTGAGTCATTTTGATTGCCTCCCGTCATTGTATTGTCTTTATTATACCTGTATTCTTTTTTTATAAGATTTGGATGTCATAAGCCCAATTACACATTTATACCCGTCAACTTGAACAATACAAATAATAAAAGCGGCTTTTGACACCCAAATCTCTATATCTATATTGTAATTTCTCCCAAATGAAATAGCAAATACTTAAATGGTAAAGCATGTTATGCTTTACAGGCATATGCTTTCAGGCGGCATTGGGGAATCTGGCAGGGGATAGCTGCTTCCGCCCGATTGACAACTGCCGGATTGTATTTTATACTGTAATTATTACGTATGTAGGATTTATATGATATTTGTGCCCGCCATTGGATTACTATAAAATATAAGGAGCTTATTATGAAACCTTTGCCTCAGATATCGGAAGCCGAATATGAAGTAATGAAAATCGTATGGAAGTACGCTCCCATCAGTACCAATGAAATCACAGAGAAGTTATTGCGTACCACCTCCTGGAGTCCCAAGACGATACAGACTCTGATCAAGCGGCTGGTAACCAAAAGTGCGCTCGCTTATGAGAAAGAAAGCCGGGTATTTGTATATACCCCGCTGGTTAAGGAAAATGAATACATCGGCCAGGAAAGCCGCTCCTTTCTGAAACGTTATTTTAATGGGGACATCACTGCCATGCTGTCCGCTTACATGGAAAATGACAAGCTTTCGGAAACAGAACTGGAACAACTGCGGTCACTTCTTTCCCGTCATTCTCCGAAAGGAGACAACTCTTATGGCTGATTTTATGATACAGTTCCTTCTGTGCAACATTTGGATCAGTGGTATCATCGGGATTCTCCTGCTGGGACTACTGGCAGTCCCTTTTGTTCCCTTAAGGGCGGTTCCGATGAGGCTTTCCCGCCTCCCATTGGCTGAACGATTTTACGCTTTCCGTCAGCAGCAAAGCCTCCCCGCTCATCGGATGGGCGCTGTTTGGAATATGGCTCCCGGGCATCTTTGTGATGATCCTGCTTCTGGCAAAATCCGCCTTCCGCCTGCACAGCATCAAAAAATCCTCCCTCCCGCTTCAGAATCAGAAGGTTCGCATCATATATCAGCTCTGTCTGGCAGAACTGAAAATCACCGGAAATATCCCTGTCTACACCACTGCATTTTTAAGCTCCCCTGTCATCGTGGGGCTTTTCAGACCATGCATCTACCTGCCGCTTCATCTGCTTTCTGATTCCGGCGAATCCGGACTGCGGTACATGCTGCTCCATGAACTGCAGCATTACAAACATAAAGATGCTCTCGCCAACGGTTTGATGAATGTTGCCTGGGGACTGTCTCTGCAGCCCGGTATCTCCGTAAAATCGGATATGGCAATGAAAACATAAGCAGCGGTTTCTCTTATTGGCTGGAATCTTCCCTGAAAATTTCCGCCGTAGAACAGGCAGAGCTTTTGACAGGCCTCTATTACAACAGCTTCGGCTTTGCCCCGGAAAACATCCGTGCCGTAAAAGATGCCCTTTTCCTGTCCGCACAAGAATATGGTTCCCTGTATGGCAAGGCCGGAACCGGATGCGTGGAGGGGCAGAATGTAAACGGATGGTTCGTAGGATATGTGGAAACCGCTGATAATCTGTACTTTTTTGCCGCAAATATCATCGGCGGCCAGGATGCCGCCGGAAGCAGGGCCGCAGAAATCACCATGTCCATACTGGCTGGCAGGAATCTCCGGTAAAGGCTGCAAGTTTCCGCCTTTCTTTTTCTGCTTTCCTAAAGGATGCCTTTATGCCTTCCGGCAGCATTTAAGGAAAGCAACAGATATGCCATGTTCTGTCCGAGGTTTCTCATAGTCTCCAGCCCCTCTTCATCCCTCCGGACATCCCCAGGCATCTGCCCATAGGCCATCGGCCAGTAAGAGGAACCTGCAATAAACATGTTCTGCAACATAAAGAAATGGTTCATTGCATCAAGCGCATGTAACGCGCCGCCTCTGCGTGCTGCCGTAACAGCCGCGCCCACTTTATGCCAAAACAGATTTGCATTACGGTTCATATCCGTCACTACCGAAGCACGCTCCAGAAACGCCTGCATATTCGCAGAAATATTCGCCGTATAAACCGGTGAACCAAGTACGATTCCATCTGCCTGTGTCATCTTATCAAAAATATCCTGAAACAGATCCTTTTTATGAACACAGCTTTTCTTCCCGCCGCATGCAAAACATGCCCTGCACGGCTCGATGGTCTTACCGGAAAGCTGAACCATCTCCGTCTCAATTCCTGCTTTATTCAGTTCCTCAAACACTTTCTCTATCAAAATTGCAGTATTGCCATCTTTTCTGGCACTGCTGTTAATTCCTAATACTTTCATATTCATCCCTTCCCGTTTTTAAATACCGGGAAACCTCCCGATTTACAGAGCAGACGATGGGAAACACACTCCGTAAATTTTCCATTGTCCCGAATCCAGAAACAGCAGCAGCTTTGCCGTCTTAATACCAGTCATGCTTCTCGCCGCGGTCAAGGGCATTGATCCGCTCCATTTCCTCCCTGCTCAGTTCAAAATCAAACAGTTCCGTATTTTCCTGTATATGGTCGGGATTGCTGGAACCGGGAATCACCACCACACCTTTTTGCAGATTCCACCGAAGGATGATCTGGGCCGACGTTTTTCCATGGGCCGCTGCAATTTCTGAAATCACCTCGTCACCAAGCAGCTCTGCCGTATGCCCCCTGCCTCCCAGCGGATACCAGCCCTGTACTACAATACCCAGGCTTTGGATATAAGGGATTACGTCATTTTCCTGATAGTACGGATGTATCTCATTTTGCACCAGCGCAGGCATGATATTTACCTGTGGTAAAAATTCTTCCAGTTCTTCAATGTACCAGTTTGACAGTCCGACAGAACGTATTTTTCCGTCCCGCACCGCCTTCTCCATAGCAAGATAGGACTCCACATCCCCCTCGCCCGGATGGTGGAGCAGCATCATATCAATATAATCTATATCTAATTTGGTAAGCGCCTCTTCAATCGCGGCTTCCGGATCGGAAAACTGATTCGGATACATCTTCGTGATCACAAAGATTTCCTCTCTTGGTATGCCGGAATTTCTCACAGCTTCACCTACGCTTTCTTCATTATGATACATATAGGCAGTATCGATCAGGCGCACGCCGCTGTCCAATGCCGCCGTAACAGAGTCCACGCAAACCTCACCGGTCAGGCTGTAAGTGCCAATCCCATAAATGGGCATCTCATATCCGCTATTGAGCCTGACGGTTTTTGTTTCAAAGTGGGAGGAAATATCCTCTGTCATGGCAGTACCCTCCTGATCCTGTGTCTTTTCTTTGTCCATGATATGTTCTGCGCCTTTTTCTACACATGATATTTTTGTCTGCTCTGCTGTTTCAGAATTTTCTGCCAGCACGGATGATTCCGTCCCGTTATCTGCGGCAGATTCTGTCCCGGCCTGTTTCCCACAGGCCGATAACACAGCGATAAGCAGACCAGCCAGCATAAAATCAAACACTCGTTTCATACTGCATCTTCCTTTCCTGCGGTGTTTCTTCCGGAATCACCCCGTTTCCTATTGTGATGTTTTTTCCAAAATCCGTATAAAACGGCGGGAACATCCAAAACGAATCATCTATCTTTTTCCCGGTCAGCCTTTCCATAATCTCCCGGATTTCCTCCGGGGTATGGTATCTCATATTCAGTTCCATACCAATGTGGACGGCTTCCTGAAAAAGCCGGTCTGCATACGCATCACGTCCGGCATTTTCCACGGCGCCTTCCCGGAAGCCGTCTGTCACTTCCTTTGCTGTCACATCCTACATCTCCTTTTCCCATTTCCGAAGTGTATGAACGCCTGTTGCATCTCCCATTCTCTCCAGACGGCTGATCTCTTCGGCAGTCAGCTTTATCTGTGCCGCTTTTGCGGCTTCCTCTACCTGATGTACTTTTGTCACCCCGATAATCGGGATCGTCCCCTTTGCAATCGCCCAGGCTGTCGCAACCTGTGCCGGACTGGCATCAAAACGGGTTCCGACAATTTCCAGTTCATGAATCAGCGCCGCCAGTTTTTTCAGGTGCGGATTATAAGAATCACCGCGCCCGGTTCCTGCCGGAAACGGGTTCTTCTCATTGTACCGCCCGGTAAGCGCTCCCTGTTCCAGTACCATATAGGAATAAAAGGCAATGCCGTTTTCCTTACAGTAATCAAGGATGCCGGCCCGTTCAGAAGAACGGTGCAGCAGACTGAAATGATTTTGCACCGCAGAAATTTTTAAGCCTTCTGCTGCAAGAATTTCATTTGCCCTCCTGATTTCAGCAAGGTTATGATTGGAAACACCGATTGTCTTAATCTGTCCGCTCTTTGCCAGGGGAATCAAATCCGGTGTCCATTTTTCAACGTCCATTGGATTATGAATCCAATAAATATCAATTACATCTGTATGGAGCCGCTCTTTGCTGCCATCAAGCATTTCCTGCATAGCATCCGGCGAAGCGCCCGCAATCTGCGGAGTGAATTTTGTGGACAGGATCACATCCTTCCGTGCTGCTTCTCTCACAAACTCTCCCAGGATACGTTCTGAGCTGCCTTCTCCATATACAGCGGCAGTATCCCACAGGTATAATCCACACTCCATCGCTTTCTCAAATACCGGTTTCAGATCGTCTCCGGAGAGATGGTTCCCAAACACCTGATCTCCGCCGGCCGCACCGGCGCCCCAGGACCAGGCTCCCAGCGCAATTGGGGGTAATATTGTACTCATAATCAGATTCTCCTTTCTTGTGCTTTTAGTTTATCAAATTTGCTTATGCCATTTTTTTGCCTGTTTTTAAAGTTATTATAATTACCGCATTATTCAATATCAAATACATATGAAG